>CAUJHX010000228.1 GCA_963204795.1 Pseudomonadota bacterium
CGATCCAGGCGGTATCGTTGACCATGGCGACGTCGCGGGATTGATCGGCAATGCCCGCACTCGCGCGCGGCGCCCAGTTGCCTTGCGCATCGCGCAGCACAAACTGCTGGACGGCAGCGCCACGGAATGCGACTGCACGCCACAGCCGACGCGCCCGGCCATGATGATGTGGTTGTTGCCGATGCGCGCATAAGCACCCGACTCGGTGAAATAGCCGGTAGGCGTCATCGGCAAGGGCGTGAACGCCCAGGTCTGGCCACCGTTGGCGGTGTAGAAATAGTCCGCGCCAGTGTCGCACGGTATGCCGGTGATCGTTGCATGCAGCACGCCATGGTCGGCACCGGGGAAGTAGAAGTTCTGCCAATGCGCCGGATATGGCTGGCCTGCCTGCCACGCCGCGCTGTCGAACGTCCACTGGCCTATCATGGTCCAGTGGGCACCACGATCCGTGGTGCGGTAGAGCTCGACGCGATCGTCGCCACCGAAGTGCTCGAAGAGGACCAGGACGCGGGCGGAATGCTAGAACTGCTTGGTGAGCTCCAGCCCGATCGTGCGCGGTCGGTTGGCCCACTTGAACGTCAGTAGCGAATCCTCGTCGCGGACCCGCAGATCGCCGCGTTCGTCGAGCACGTTCTCGACGTACAGCGTGAGGTTCAGACCCGTGTCCGAACGATACACGCCCGCGCGCAGATTGACGATGTCATACGCGTTCTGCTTGCGGTTGAAGCGCGAGGCGACCGACAGCTCGGAGTTCGACGATCCGCGGTAGGCGTACTCGCCGCGCACGAACGCGCTCCAGTCCGCGACCGGCAGGGTCCAGTCGTACTGCGCGGTGGCGTTCGCGGTGAAGCCCGGGATGAACGGCAGCTTGTCGCCCTCCCGTCCCGGAGCGACGACCTGGTCCGTGATCTGGTCCTCGGTGAGCTCACGCTTCGGCAGCCAGCTTGCGCCGAGCGAGTACGAGAACGAGTCCGTCGGCCGTGACTGCACCTCGAGCTCGAAGCCCTGGATCTCCGCCGCGCCCGCGTTGCCGAGGAACGCGAACGCGCCGGTCGGGTCGCGGCCGGACACCTGGATGTCCTCCCAGTCGATCAGGAACGCGGTCGCGTTCACGTACAGGCGGCCGTCCATGAACGTCGTCTTCGCACCGAGCTCGTAGTTCCAGATGCTGTCAGACTCGTAGCCCGGCGGCACCGCGACGATGCCCTGCTGGTTCGTGCCACCGAGGCGAAATCCCTGCGAGGCGAGCCCGTAGAACACGAGACCATCCGTCGGTCGATACGAGAGCTGGAACTTCTTGATGACCTTGCTTTCCTTGAACTTGCGCGGATCCGCCGGCGGCAGCGGCGCGGTCGTGAACAGCGCGAACGGGAATGTCGTGAGCCCGAGGTCGCTCTGCTTCGCCTCGAACCAGCGCGCGCCGGCCATCACCTCGAACTTGTCGAAGAACGCGTACGAGAGCTCGCCGAACACAGCCTGTTCCTCGATCTTGCGGTCGTTCACGCGTGCGGTCACGCACGGGTTGCAGTCCGGGATGCCGGTGCCGGGGATCGGGCCGATGTACCCGGTGGGCGGCTGCGTCGGCGGCAGCGGCAGGCCCGTGCGGATGTCGACCGCCGGCACGTAGCTGCGAAAGCCGGACTCGCGCTCGCGCCAGAACACACCGGTGAGCCACTGCACCGGCGAGCCCGCCTTCGAGTTCAACCGCAGTTCGAACGCCTTCTGCTCGATGTCCTGCGTCTGATCCGTAAGCGCGGGATAGAAGTCCGGGCGGGATGGCAGCCAGCTGCCGGGCTGCGGCGGGTTCGGCCGCACACCGAGGCGCAGCAGCACCCACGTCGAGTCGCGCTTGAAGCCGAAGTCGCGCTGATACAGCGAGCCGGTCGCGGTGAGGGTCGCGAAGTTCGCGTCCCAGTTCATCGTCAGGCTGTAGATGCGCTGGTCGTCCGGCATGCCGGTCCGGGTGTAGTCGCCGACCTGCAGGTCGCCGGTCGCGAAGTACGCGATGCTGCGGATTTCCGTGAGCGGCGCGAGATTGTTCGCGCGGAAGTCCGGGTTGCTCGCAGCGCTCGAGAACGAGTCGTACGGGTTGTAGCGTGAGGAGCCGCCGCTGTCGCGGTTCTCTGCCCAGGCGAGCAGGTCGAACGACAGGTTTTCAGCCGGCTGCCAGCGCAGCAGCGCGCGCGCACCGACACTTCTGAACCAGTTGATGTCGTCCATGTTCAGGCGGACGTTGTCGACGTAGCCGGCCTCCTTGTCGTAGTAGGCAACCGCGCGTAGCGCGAGCGTGTCCTGCGCAAGCGGCAGGTTCATCATGCCGTAGGCGCTTGCGCCGTCGTCACCGAATGCGACCTGGTGCGCGCCGAGCTTCACGGAGCCCTGCACCTCGTTCATCACGGGCTTCTTCAGGATGAAGCGCACCGTGCCGGATTGCGAGTTCGCGCCGAAGGTGGTGCCTTGCGGGCCCTTCAGCACCTCGACGCGGTCCATGTCGTAGAGCTTCAGGTCGGTGGTCTGCGAACCGCTGTCGCCGCCCGCGCCCTGCACGCCCGGCACCGGCACTTCGTCGTAATAGACGGAGACCTGCTCCTGGCCGGCCGACCGCACGCCGCGGATCACGTAGCGCTTCTGGCCGGCGCCTTCATCCGAAAACGTCAGGCCCGGCACCTGGTAGGCGAACTCGTCGAAGTTCGTCGCACCGAGCGCCTCGAGCTGGTCGCCGCTGAAGGCCGTGATCGTCGCCGGCACGTCCTGCAGCACTTCCTCGCCGCGTTTGCGCCCGGTCACGACGATTTCCTCGAGAGCGGCCGTACGCACGTCGGGTGTCTCCGCCGTACGCGCGTGGCCTGGCAGCGCGAGCGCGACGATCGCGCCCAGCGGCAGCCCCATCACCAGCGCCGTCCGCGGACGCTTCGCGCCCGCTCCCATCGACCCATCCCCCCTGGCTCGTGTCATCGCTGCTCCCTCGCGTGGATACATATGCGTTTTCATATATACTCCGGTGCTACGATCGGAGTCAACGGTGGCGCAACGCGGCTGGGCCCGAAGGGTCGCGGCCCTGTCCGGGGGAGGACTCGTGTACCAGACGCCGAAAGACCTGCAGGCGCGCGCGCTGGTTCTGGCGCGCGCTGCCTTCTGCTGCGCCGCCGCACTCGGCTGCGCCAAGCCGGCACTCGCGCAGGAAACAACTGTTGCGCCTGCAACGGCTGTCGCGACGATCGTCTACGCGGGCCAGTTGCTCGCGGTGCCCGGTCGGCCACCGCTCGTACCCGGCACGCTGGTGCTGGCGGACGGCACGGTGAGGGCAGTACGCGCCGGCCGCCCGTCGGCGACGGAACTCGGGCTGCCGGTCGAGGGGACGAAGACGATCGACCTGTCCTCGTCGTTCGTGATGCCCGGCTTCATCGACCTGCACGTGCATCTCACGATGTCGCCCGGCGAACGGCAGATCGAGTTCGTCACGAAGCCGGATGCGTACTTCGCGCTCGTCGCGGCGGACGCGGCGCGCAGGACGCTCGAGGCCGGGTTCACGACGGTCCGCGATCTCGGCTCGCGGGGCTATTCGGTATTCGCGCTGCGCGACGCCATCCGCGACGGCCTCGTGCCCGGGCCGAAGATCGTCGCGGCCGGCGCCGCGATCACGCCTTCGGGCGGCCACGCGGACATCAACGGCTATCGCGAGGAAATACGGCGCGCGCTGCCTTCACCCGGCGTCTGCAACGGGCCGGACGACTGCCGCCGTGCGGTGCGCGAGGCGGTGCAGCGCGGCTCCGACGTCATCAAGGTGACCGCCACCGGCGGCGTGCTCTCGAACGTGAACGCGGGCACGGGCCAGCAGTTTACGGACGAGGAGCTGCGCGCGATCGCGGACACCGCGCACGCGCTCGGCCGCAAGGTCACCGCGCACGCCCACGCGAAGGCCGGCATCGAGGCTGCGCTGCGCGCGGGCTTCGACTCCATCGAGCACTCGATGTGGGCGGACGAGGGCACGTTGCGCCTGTTCCTGAAGACCGGCGCGTGGCTGATCCCGACGGTGTATCCGATCACCTACGTCGGCGACACGCGCGAGAAGCTGCTGCGGGGTCCGTACCGGAACGCGCCTCCAGCGGTGCTCGACAAGCTCCTCGGGCTCGGCCGGCAGCCGAAGGACATGACGCGGCTCGCGCACCAGCTGGGCGTGAAGATCGCGCTCGGCACGGATTCCGGCGTGTCGCCGAACGGCGAGAACGCCAACGAGTTCGTCGAATACGTGAACATCGGGATGACGCCGATGCAGGCGCTCGTCGCTGGTACCGTGGATGCCGCGCGCGCCGGCGGTTTCGAGCAGGTCGGCAGCCTCGAACCCGGCAAGGCCGCGGACCTCGTCGCGATGCAGGGAAACCCGCTCGACGACATCCGCGCGGTGCTCGGTGTCCACTTCGTGATGCGTGACGGCATCGTGTTCAAGGGAGAAGCGCGATGAACCACGAGATCCGGACAGGCCCACGCCGGTGGGACGCTTGCGCGGCGGGCCGTGTCGCGGCCCTCCTCGCGGTGGCGGTTCTTGCGCCGCCGTCCATCGCTGTCGCGGCCGCGGAAACACTCGTGATCGAGCACGTCGCGCTCGTCGACGGCCACGGCGGGTCGCCACAGCCAGACATGACCGTCGTGATCGAAGGCAACCGTTACACGCAGGTCGTGCCGAGCGCGCTCGCACGACCGCCTGCGGGGCGTCGCATCGATGGCCGCGGGCGCTGGCTGATGCCGGGGCTCATGGACATGCACGTGCACCTGCGCGGCGGCACCGAGATCACAAAAGACGGGCTGCGCCAGGTCGCGCAGAACCGGCAAGAGGGCGTCGCGGCGCTGCACAGCTATCTCTACAGCGGCGTCACGAGCATTTACGACGCCGGCAACTTCCCCGACTACATCTTCGAGCTGCGCGAGGCGGAACGATCCGCAAAGCTTCTCGCACCACGCATCTTCGCGACCGGCGGCCTCGCGACCTATCCGGGCAGTCACGGCAGCGGCCCAGGATCGACGGAATTGCGGAGCTGGCCGGAGGCCATGGCCGCGCTCGATGCGCATTTCGCGCGCCGGCCGGATGTGCTGAAACTCACGCTGGAGGAGCGCGGCTGGGGCGCACGCCCGCTCATTCCCCATCTCCCGACGGACCTGCTCGAGAAGGTCGTCGAGTACGCGAACGACCATGGCGTGCGCACGACCGTGCATGTGTCCAGCGAACTGCGCGCTCGCCAGGCGATCTTCGCGGGCATCGACACGCTGGCGCACCCGGTGATCCAGGGCCCGGCCAGCGATTCATTCGTGAAGCTCATGGGCGCCAAGCGCATCCCGTTCGTCTCCACGCTCACGATCGGCGAGAACTACAGCCGGCTCGCGGAACATCCCGAATATCTGGACCAGCCGCTGTACCGCGCTTCGCTCTCCGCGGCGGAGATCCGCTCGCTGCAGGGGGAGAAGCGCAAGGAGTGGCAGGACAGCCGCTGGACCTGGTGGATGAAACTGATGACGCCGGTCGCGCAGGAGAACGTGCGCAAGCTGCACGAGGCGGGCGCGATCGTCGTGCTCGGCACGGACCAGACGCTCGGGCCGGCCACGCACCGCGAGATGGAGCTGCTTGCCGCCGCGGGCATCCCCGCGGCTGCGATCGTGCGGATGGCAACGCTCAACGGCGCGGTGTTCCTCGGGCGCGAACTCGACCTGGGCTCGATCGAGGTCGGGAAGCTCGCGGACGCGGTACTGCTGACTGCGGACCCGACACAGAATGTGGAGAACGCGAAGGCGATCGCGGCCGTGATCAAGGACGGCCGCATCGTGGACGAGAGCGCGCTGCAGCTCGCGGGCGGCCCGGTGCCGCGGCGGCTGAGGTGAGCCAGTCGTAAAGCCACACGCTGGCGCCGTCGTCGGGTGGAACGGTTGCGCGGAACGATTCAGGCTCGGGCACGCGCGCTCGGTACAATGGACCGATGCGTGTCCCATTCAGATCGATCCTGATAACCCTCGTGATTCTGGCCGCAGCAGTGGCCGCATTGGCCTGGTGGCGCTTGCGCCCGCTCGGCGTCGACGTCGTGCATGCGACACGCGGTGACGCAGTCGAGGCGGTGTATGGCACCGGCATCGTCGAGCCAACCGTGCAGGTTCCGATCGCGCCGCGTGTGGCGGCGCGCCTGGTGGAACTCGCGGCCGACGAGGGCGCGCAAGTCAGGAAGGGCCAGGTGCTGGCGCGGCTCGAGGCGACGGACCTCAAGGCGGCGCAGGATGAACTCGATGCACGCGCCCGCCATGCGCGCCAGGTCTTCGGGCGTGCGGAGTTGCTGGTGCAGCGTGGTCTTGGCAGCGTCGCCGATCGCGACCGCGCGCTCGCAGATCTGCAGGCGGCCGATGCGGCGGCGGCGCGCAATCGTGATCAGATCGGTTTCATGAAACTCGTGGCGCCCGCCGACGGGCAGATCATCCGCCGCGATGGCGAGGTGGGTCAGTACATCGCCGTGAACCAGCCGGTCTTCTACATGGCGACGCAGGCACCACTGCGCATCACGGCGGATGTCGACGAGGAGGACATCGCGCGCGTCGCGGTCGGCCAGCCGGTGGTGATCCACGCCGATGCCTTCCCCGGCAGGGTCTTCGACGGCGAGGTCGCCGAAATCACCCCGAAAGGCGATGCGACTACGCGCAGCTACCGCGTGCGCATCCGGCTGCAGGGGGAGACGCCGCTGCGCGTCGGCATGACTGCCGAGGCGAATGTCATCGTCGCGCGCCGCGAGGCGGTGCTCCTGCTGCCATTGTCGGCACTCGTCAAGGAGCGGGTGTGGGTCGTGCGTGGCGGACGACTCGTGGAGTTGCCCGTGCAGGTTGGCATCCGCGACGAGAGGGGTGTCGAGATTCTCTCCGGAATCGATGCGCAGGATGCCGTCATCGCGCAGCCGCTCGATTCCTTCCGCGCCGGCGAGCGCGTGCAAGCGAATCCACCGGGTCGGTAGCCAATGATGCCACTCGCGCTGCGCATCGCGGTCACGCACATCCTCGCACGCAAGCGCCAGACGCTGGTGTCGCTCTCTGGAATCGTCCTTGGCACGGCCTTCTTCATCGCCGTCTCGGCGCTGATGCGTGGCTCGGAGCAGGATTTCATCAGGCGTCTCATCGACAACAGTGCGCACATCACCGTCTCGGATGATTTTCGCAGCGCCGGCTTGCAGCCGGCCGCAGAGCGCTGGCCGGAGGCCGTCGTCGCGATCCGGGGCGTGAAGCCGCAGCGCGAGGTGCGCGGCATCCGCAACTATCGCGAGAAATTGCGCTACGTCGAATCACTCCCGGACCTGCGCGTGGCACCGGTGCTGACCGGCTCGGTGGTGCTCACTTTCGCGGGGCGCGTGCAGGGCATGACGCTGAGCGGCGTGATCCCGGCGACGATCGCCGATGTGACCACGATCGAGGAGAAAATCGTCGCCGGCTCACTCGATGCGCTGGCCGCGAATCCCAATGGCATCGTCGTGGGACAGGGACTGATCGGCAAGTTTCGCCTTGCCATGGGGCGCAACCTCGCCGTCGCGACTTCGGAAGGGGCCGTACGAACGCTCAAGATCGTCGGCATCTTCCGTACCGGCAATGCTGCCTATGACGAGACCCAGGGCTACGTGCTTCTGAAGCGCGCGCAGACGCTCCTCGATCGTCCCAACCGTGTCAACCGCTTCATCATCCAGCTGGACGATCCGTACCGCGCGCGCGAGGTCGCGCGACAGATCGAGCAGCGCATCGGCTACAAATCCGTGTCCTGGATCGAGGCCTCCGAGGACATCATGAGTCTGCTGCTGGTGCGCAACATCATCATGTACACGGTAGTCATCGCGATCCTCCTGGTCGCGGCCTTCGGCATCTACAATACGATCTCCACGATCGTCATGGAGAAGACACGCGACATCGCCATCCTGAAGTCGATGGGTTTCCACGCGCGCGACATCCGCAACATCTTCGTGGCCGAGGGCGTGATCGTCGGACTCTGCGGAAGTCTCGGCGGTGCGCTGGCGGGCCTGGGGCTGATGCACGTCCTCGGCCGCATCAGTATCCGCGTCCCGGACATGCCCGGTGACCTGACGCATCTGCCACTCGATCGCAGCCTCGACCAGTTTATGCTCGCGTTCGCCTTCGCGATGATTGCCACGATCGTGGCCTCGTTTCTGCCGGCGCGCAAGGGCGCTCGCGTGCATCCGGTCACCATTCTGCGGGGCGCTACATGAGCGCGGTCCTCGTGGCAGAAAACCTGCGACGCACGCTGCCAGGCGTCGTGCCAGTCACGCTCATCGATGATGCGAGCCTCGTGATCGACCGGGGTGAGTTCGTGGCGATCATGGGGCCGTCGGGTTCGGGGAAATCCTCGCTCCTCTATCTGCTCGGGCTGCTGGACGTGCCGACCTCGGGGCGCATCGAACTCGACGGCGAAGACACCACCGCGTTCGACGAGAATCGGCTCGCCGACGTGCGGCTGCGCAAGCTGGGCTTCGTTTTCCAGTTCCATTTCCTGCTGGCGGAATTCACCGTGCTCGACAACATGCTGCTGCCCATGCTGCGGTTGGGTCGGCTCGATCCGCAAGCGGCCGCCGAGCGGGCTCACGGGCTGCTCGCGTTGCTCGGGATGGACGGGCACTCGCACAAGCGACCGGGCCAGCTCTCCGGGGGACAGCGTCAGCGCGTGGCGATCGCGCGCGCGCTTGCAAATGATCCGCTCGTCATCCTCGCTGATGAGCCCACCGGGAATCTCGATTCGCATTCGGCTGCCAACGTGCAGAAGATCCTGCGTACGCTGGTCGACGAGCACGGCAAGACGGTGATCACGGTGACCCACGATGCCGCCTTTGCCGGCCGTGCCGACCGCCTCATCGGCATCGTCGATGGTCGGATAGATCCGCACTGGGTGCCGCCGACGCTTGCGCCGGTCGGCATCCAGGCAACGCCCAAGTCGCAGTGACCGCATCGCACCGCTTGATCAATCTCAACGAACCCGGCGCGATTACGTACTTCTACCCATGCCGCCACGCCTGGTAATCACTACTTATTCGAATCGGTTCGGAGCGTTTTGAATCGGCGGGCGTCGGCAGCTGCGACGGGCGGCACCAGGCGTCACGCACAACAGGCGGAAATCGGGGAGTCGCATGACATGAACCGGTATCGTCGCTCGATCCGCAGTGAACTGGCATGCGCTGCATTGGCACTGCTTGTCCTTGTGATCGCAAGTCCCGCACGGGCGCAGGATGCCACCTACATCGGTGAGGCGAAGTGCGTGGTGTGCCACGTCGAGCAGAAGCCGAACTTCGCGCACACGGCGCATGCGAAAGCCATGCGCGCCAATCCTGCCAACGAGTTGCAGGCCAAAGTGTGCGAAGCCTGCCACGGCCCGGGTTCGCGGCACGTCAAGAATTCAGAAGACAAATCGCTGATCATCGGCTTCACGCGCAGCTGGGGCACGCCGATCGAGACGCAGAACAGCCAGTGCCTCGCATGCCACAAGGGCGGCCAGCGACTGTTCTGGAGCGGTTCGACACACGAGATGAACCGCGTCGCGTGCGCGGACTGCCACAACCCGATGGCGAAGATCTCGGACTCATCCTCGCTGCGCAAGGCCTCGATAAGCGAGACCTGCGAGACCTGCCACGCGCAGCAGCGCACGGAGTTCCGCCGTCGTTCCCACATGCCCGTGCCCGAGGGCAAGATGAGCTGCGCGGACTGCCACAACCCCCACGGCAGCGTGACGCGCCCCTTGCTCAAGGCCGACAGCGTCAACGAGCTGTGCACGGCCTGTCACGCCGAGAAGCGCGGGCCGTTCCTCTGGGAGCACGCGCCGGTGCGCGAGAACTGCACCAACTGTCACGTGCCGCACGGCTCGAATCACGACAAGCTGCTGGTGGCCGCGAGGCCGTTCCTGTGCCAGCAGTGCCACAGCCCGCCAGTCGGTCACCCGGGCCAGTTCTACCGGGCCGACCAGACTGCCGCGGCCGCGATTCAGGGCGGTACGCAAAGCGCCCGCATCATCGGCCGCTCCTGCGTGAACTGCCACTCGGCAGTTCACGGCAGCAACCATCCGTCCGGAACGCGCTTGCAGCGTTAGCGCGCATGAAGCGAGGGGATGACATGAACAGCCCAACCCGGTTGCGGTCCATCATTTCCATCATCCTGGCCGGCACTGCACTGGCGCAGTTGGCAGCGCTCCCGGTCCTCGCGGACTCGGCTGTCGGCGTCGACACGCTGCCGCCGGGCAATGCGCTCAACACGGGCGTCGCGCGCGCCACGCCGGATGCCGATCCCGAGGCGAGCCCGCCGAAGCGCAGCCCCATAGGCCGTCTGTACGACTGGACCTACCGGCCCAGGGAGGACGCACGAAGCTTCGGGGGCGGCTGGGAGTACACGGTCGATGTCGAGGCAGGCGGCCTCTACACATCAGGTGACGACGAACACATCCTGTTCCGGCGCTACAAGGATCTCGACAGCGGGCTCTATCTGCGCCGGTTCACGTTCGAGGCAGACCAGGCGGACGATGGTGACTTCTTCTCGGTGATCGGCGGCAGTCCCGGCTATGACGACCAGTACTGGCAGGTCTCCGGCGGCCGTCACAATGTCTGGAAGGCCACCGCGTTCCTCAACGAGACGCCCGCGTACTTCACGTCCAACTTCCGCTCGCTGTGGAGCGGCGCCGGCTCCGACTACCTGCCGCTGCTCAACATGACGCCGGGCGGTCTCGCCACGGCGGCAGCCACGCAGGCGGCGCTGCGCACGGAACTCGCCGGCACCGGCGACTCGACGCTCTCGCTGACACGCACCAAGTACGGCGCGCGATTCGACTTCACACTGAACGATAAATGGAAGGCCTACGCGAGCTACAGCAACGAGGAACGTGAAGGTGCGCGCCCCTACGCGATGGTCTTCGGTGGCGCCGGCGGTGGCGGCAACATCGAGATTCCGGAATCGATCGACTACGACACAATGGACATGCTCGCGGGTATCCAGTACGTCGATCCGCGCAACGCGTTCAACCTGCAGCTGTCGGCATCGATGTTCCGCAACGACATCGATACGCAGACGATCGAGAATCCCTTGACGATCACCGTGAACACGATCACGGGCATACCGGCCACTGCATTCACGACGGCGCGATTCGACCAGTACCCGGACAACGACTTCCTCAAGGCCAAGGCCGAATTCGCGCGTCAGTTGCCGAAGTTCTGGAACGGGCGTTTGACAGCGGTGGTGGCGATGACGCGCTCGGAGCAGGATGACGGCCTGATCGCACCGACGACGATGGCGTTGACCGGAGGCCTGATCAATGGCATCTCCACGGCCAACGTCTGGAACACGACGGGCGCGCTCAGCGACTCATCGCCGGAGACGCAGATCGACACGACGCTGTTCTCGCTCGGTCTCGCGGTGCATCCCGGTCGTTCGCTGTCGCTCAAGGCCGACGCGCGCTACTACGAGACCGACAACTCGCTCGAATATCGCGCCTGCAATCCGCTGACGGGGCAGTGGGGCCGGCTCACCAACGACGGTAGTGGCGGCAGTTTCGTCAACACGCCAGCCTACCTCGCCGCGGCCTGCGACCTCGATGCCGTGCGAGCGCTGGGCATCGTGCCGAGCGCGGGCAACGTGCCCATCGCTGCAGTGCCGTACGAGTACGAGCAGATGAACTACTCACTGCTCGCGGACTACCGCGGCTTTGGCAACTCGAACCTGAGCCTGCGGCTCGAGCGCGAGGAGTTCGACCGGGCATACCGCGAGCGCGCCAGCACGGAGGAGAACCGCATCAAGCTCGGCTACACGAACCGCGGTTTCGAGCGCGCGACGCTGCTGCTGTCGTACGAGTACACCGATCGCGGCGGCAGCGGCTACGTCGTCGAGCCGCACGAGGAGTTCATGAGCGCAACGATGGGTCCAGGGCCGACGACCGGCAACGTCGCGAGCTGGTTCCACAACATCGACACGTTCCGCAAGCTCGACATGGCGGACCGCAGGCAGAACATCCTCAATGCCCGCGTGAACTTCCTGGTCACGGAAACCCTCGACGTCGCGCTCTCGGGTCAGCTGCGCGACGTGAGCTATCCGGATTCCGACTACGGCCGGCGCAGCGCCGACCAGACGAGCGTCAGCCTCGAGGCGAACTACCAGCCGTCGGCAACGTTCGGCGTCTGGGGTGGCTACACCTGGCAGACGGGCGACATGAGTCAGCGTGGCCTGCAGGCGAACGCCTGCGCCATCGGCGCGACGTACTACTTCTTCAGCAACGGCGCGATCAACACCACGGGCGTGCCCCCGGCGGGAACGAGCCTGGTCGGCTCGACGCCCGTCACGGTCGCGAACTTTCACGACGCCTGCGGCATGAGCGGCCCGTTGAGCCCGCTCTATCCGACGAGTCGCTCCTGGGACAACGAACAGCAGGACGACTACCACATGGCGAACATCGGCCTGCGCTACGACGTCAAGCGACTCGCGCTCGATGTCTCGTACACCTACGTGCTCGGCCGCACCGAAATCGACTACCGCTACAACCCGGCCGCGCTCGGCCTGACGGCGGTGCAGGTCGCGATGATCGGCTCGGGCATGCCCGACCAGGTGATGGAGGTGAGCACCTTCGACGTCGGACTCGAGTACCGGTTCAGCGAGACGGTGTCGACTCGCCTGTTCGCACGCCACGAGTTCGGCCGCATCCGCGACTGGCATTACGATGGCGTGGCCCAGAATCCGGTGCCGGCGGTCAATGCCGCCTATCTCGACGCGGGGCCCGACTACCGGTATGACGCGAGCCTGTTCGGGATCTTCATGCGGGTGCAGTTGTGAGCGAGGCCGCCGTGCGCGTCCGCGCCGGCCGCAGGTTCCTGGCGTGCCTGGGCGTTGGCGCGGCCTGGATGGCAGCGACGCCGGCCCTGGCCGACGACGTGGCGACACTGGTCACGACCGTGTGCAACGCCTGCCACATGTCCGACGGCAACAGCGTGGTGCCAATGTTCCCGAAGCTGGCGGGCCAGCAAGCGGAATACCTCGAGAAGCAGCTCGCCGACTACATCACCGGCAAGCGCCCCAACGACGTGATGGCGCCGGTGATCGCACAGATCAAGCCGGGCGACATCAAGGGCCTCGCGGCGTTCTATGCCGGGCAGAAGCCCGCACCGGGCACCGTGAATGACGCCGCGCTCGCCGAGGCCGGCCGCAAGCTCTACGAAGACGGCAACGAGGAGTCGGGCGTGCCGGCCTGCGTCGGCTGCCACCAGCCGGCAGGCGAGGGCAACCCACGCTACCCGCGCCTCGCCGGCCAGCACCAAGCCTACACCTCGCTTGAAATGCAGGACTTCAAGACCGGCGTGCGCGCCAACGACAAGGGCAAAGTCATGCGGGCGGTAGCCGACCGGATGACCGAAGCGGAGATCTATGCCGTCGCCGAATATCTCGCCGGCCTGTAACGGCACCTCGAAAGGTGGAAGGAGTGAGTGCATGAAGACGTGTCAGTTGATGCTGTCGCTGCTCGCACTGCCGGCACTCGCGATCGGTGTTGAGCCGGAGACGGTCCCGCGCGCAGCCGGCATCGAGTCTGCCGGATACGTCTGGAACGAAATGGAAGGCGAAAAGCTGCTGGCGCTGCAGGCAAAGGGCGACGTCTCGCGCGGTGCCGTTGCGTTCGAGGTCTGCCAGGGCTGCCATCGCAATGGCGGCACCGGGCGCGTCGACGGCTCCTACCCGCGGCTTGCCGGTCAGCACGCCTCCGTGCTCGTGAAGCAGATGACGGACATCCGCGCCGGGCGGCGCGACAATCGCAAGATGGAGCCGTTCTCGAGCGAGCACGTGCTCGGTCCGCAGGAGATTGCCGACATCGCCGCCTACCTGCAGGCGCAGCCGGTCACGCCGGACAATGGCCAGGGACCGGGCAAGGATCAGGGCCGCGCCGGGAAGCTCTACCAGCGCGATTGCGCGGACTGCCACGGCACGCAGGGCGAGGGCGACGCCGCGGCCTTCTATCCGCGTCTATCCGGGCAGCACTATCGCTACCTGCGGCGCGAGGCGCTGCTGATCCGCGACGGCGGCCGGCGCAACTCGAATCCGGACATGGTCAAGTCGGTCAGGAACTACAGCGATCGCGACCTCGAGATCGTCAGCGACTACGCTTCGCGATTGCCCCTGCCGTAGACGACGCTGCGGTTCTTGCCGTCGGCCTTGGCACGGTAGAGCGCCTCGTCCGCGCGCCGGTACATGCCGTCGAAATCGGCTGTCCCCGTTTCGATGCTGATGCCCACGGAGACGCTGCAAGCGGGCTCGTTCCCGGCCGGGATCGCCAGGTGATCGATGATCTGCGCCGCGATCTTCGCGGCCGCTTGCCCGTCGCAACGGGGGGCGACGATCAGGAACTCGTCGCCCCCGATGCGTGCCGCGATCGCGTCGCCCCGGACCGTCGCGCGAATCGTTGCGGCGAGACGGGTGATGGCCGCATCACCGGCGGCGTGGCCTCGTGTGTCGTTGATGGCCTTGAGGCCATCGATATCCACGAGGAGCGCGGCGTGGGCGGACTGCGGGTCGGTCGGTATTCTCGAGACGGCGTCAAGCGCGCCCCGCCGGTTCAGGAGGCCCGTGAGCTCATCGCGGATCTACGAGTCGTAATGACGGCGCATCTGGTGTTGCAGGTCGAAGTGATAGCGCGCCACCAGGAAGCCGATCAGCAGGGCCACCAGTGCAACCGCGGCGAGGCTGCCGATACCGATATTGCGGAAGCGTTTTTCCTGGGCCATGTAGTACCCCAGGTCGAAGTCGACGCCGACGAACCCGCTGTAGCGCCCCTGGCTGTCCTTGATCGGCGCATGTCCCGTGAGGAAGTAACCATAGTCGTCGAGCTGGAACGTCGGAGTGACCCACGTCTGGCCGGAGCCAATCTGCGTCAGCCAGTCGCTGCTGTACTCCGCGCGCAGTCTGAAACGCTCCATGTAGGCGGATGCTCGCAGCTTGTGTTTGCTGGTCAGTGCCGGCGACACGCTGGTATCGAGCACAAAGAAGGTCTCTCCCTGTCGGTCGACCATCGTGTAGACGTAGAACACGTCGGGGATGGCCGAGTGGAACCGCACCAGCGGTTCGAGCGCGCGGCCATAAAGTCCGGGCGAATAGTTCGCCGGATCGAGCAGCTGGCGGTGGAGGTCGCCGTCCACGGTGCTGGCGGCAAGCTGCGCGACTTCGGCGACGTGCAGTCGCAGCACCTCGAGCCGGGCACGCTGCGCGAGCCACTGGGGCACCACGACGATGGTTACCATGATCAGCGCAGCAATGCCGGCTGCAGCCAGGAAGACCCCGGGCTGGAAGGGGCGACGTCGAAAAACCATCGGGTTGCGGCGGCTCCGGCTCGCGTGGACGCTGCCCGCGGCTTCGGGTGGATTGTCGCACAGACTCTCGACTGCAGATGGTTTTGTCCTGGCCGCTGGAGGAGGTGGGGTAACCCGGCAATGCGGTGTGCGCAGCGGGTAAAGCTGGACCATCCAGGTCGGCACAGGTGGTTTGAACTTTGTGTCCGCGGCTGCGTGAGCCAGCCACGAGCTCTGCGGTCAGCCGCTGCCTTGTATCGCGTAGCGCTACGCGCTACAATTGCTCCGTGATCAGGTCTTTTCGCCACGATGGGGTGGAGCGCTTCTACCGGACGGGGTCGAAGGCCGGCATCAAGCCAAAGCACGCGAAGCGGCTGGCCGCGCAGCTGACCCTCCTGGAGGTGGCGACCCAGCCTTCGGATCTCGGCGTGCCGAACTGGCACCTGCACGAGCTGAAGGGCGACCAAGCCAGCCGCTGGTCGATCTGGGTGGACGAAAAATGGCGGCTGACCTTCGAATTCGAAGGCACGGACGCAGCGCTGCTCGATTACGAGGACTACCACTGAGAGGATATAGACATGAGCCAGATGCACAACCCTGCCCACCCGGGCGAAGTCCTGCGGGAGTGGCTGAGCGACATCAGCGTGACGCTTGCCGCCAGGAAACTCGGTGTAAACCGCGTAACGCTTGCTCGTATACTGAACGGCGGCGCCGGTATCAGCCCGGACATGGATCTGAGGCTATCCAAGGCGCTTGGCACCACGCCCGGTCTCTGGTATGCGATGCAGGGTAATTACGACATGTGGCAGGCCAAGAGGGTGTTCCGTGGAGGAAAAGTCCAGCGCATCGTCCAGCGCGGAAGCGTCGCGGCGTAAGCCCGCAGGTGCAGGGTGTTTTCGCTGATTGGCGAAGGTGAGGTGAGCTGGTGCGTGCCCCGCTTCTGGCCGACGGCGGGTCCGGTGTCACCATAAGGCCCGTTCCACAAACAAGCGGGCGCATGGTCGGATCTGGTGGTTTACTGCCGATCTGGAATACCGGAGCGGAGACTGCAGCCATGCAGGTGGCAATACTGTTGTACGACGGCGTCACGGCGCTCGATGCCATCGGTCCCTACGAAGTTCTGCAGGCGCCGCCGCTCGGCACCGAGGTCCGATTCGTCGCACGCGAGAAGGGCCTGAAGCGAACTGACTTCGGCCGGCTCGGCCTGATGGCGGACTTCACGCTCGACGAGACACCGCGACCAGACATCCTGCTCGTGCCCGGCACACCGAGGCCCGAGGCGCTCCTCGGC
>CAUJHX010000229.1 GCA_963204795.1 Pseudomonadota bacterium
CTGTTTCCTCACGACCGGCCAATGGGACTACGAGCTGATCGCGATCGCCCGCGATGCAGCCGACCTCGAGCGGCTGCACAGCACGGTGCTCACGAAACTGCCGGGAGTGGCGCGCGTGGAGTCGAGCTTCGTCCTGCGCCATGTGGTTCGCCAGGTGCCGCTGCCGCTGGATCGCTGAGCTCGCGCGTGACCTTGAGGATGCGCAGGCGTCGCAGCCCGCCGGGCATGCGCCATTCGACTTCATCACCCTCGCGATAACCGAGCAGCGCGGTGCCGAGTGGCGCGAGCACCGAGATGCGCCGCGCTGCGATGTCGGCCTCGGCTGGCAGTACGAGCGTGTAATCCTCCTCGTTGCCGGTCGCGAGATCGCGCACGCGCACGCACGCCTGCATCGTGATGACGTCAGGCGGCACTTCGTCTGCGAGGCGCACGATCGCGCGCTCGAGTTCAGCCTCGAGTTCGTGCAGGTGAGCCTGGTCGTGTGCAGAGTCATCACGGGCACCGAGCAACGCGCGCAGCCGATCGGCGTCCGATTCACTCACGAGGATCGGGTTCTGTCTCATGTCCAGCTCCAAAGGATTGAGTCCCTGTTTAGCTGATCACTTTAGTTAAATCCATTATAATTAAGTTTACCTATAATTAGGTTTTATAAAACTGTATGCCTCCTGCAAGACGCCTCAACTACCAGCACCTGTATTACTTCTGGACGGTCGTGCGCGCCGGCAGTCTCACGAAAGCGGCGGACGAGCTGAACCTCTCCGTTCCGGCAGTCAGCGCACAGCTGCGCACGTTCGAGGCGCGCCTCGGCGAGAAACTGCTGGTGAAGGCAGGCCGGCGCCTCGTGCCCACCGACACCGGTCGCACAGCCTTTCGCTACGCAGAAGACATCTTCCGGCTTGGCCAGGAGCTGCTGGAGACGCTCGCGCTCGGGCCCTCTGCGCGACCCCTGCGTCTTGCCATCGGCCTCGACGACGTCGTGCCGAAGGAGCTTGCGCAACGGCTGATCGCGCCGGCCCTCGCGCTCGGGCACCGGATTCACCTTGCCTGTCACGAGGGCACTCTCGAGCGACTCACTGCCGCGCTCGCCGTGAATGATCTCGACGTCGTGCTGTCGGATGCCCCGGTACCTCCCGGTCTCGGTATCCGCGCGTACAGCCACAGGCTCGGCGGCACGGGCGTGTCGTGGATGGGTGACCACGCGCTCGTGAAGCGGTTGCACGCAGGCTTTCCGGCATCGCTCGCCGGTGCGCCGGTGCTCCTCCCGACCGGAGATACGGCGATCCGCCGCACCCTCGACCAGTGGTTCGAGCGGCAGAATCTGCGCCCGCTCGTGGCCGGGGAATTCGAAGATTACGCGCTGCTGCGGGAATTCGCACGCGCGGGCAGCGGGCTCATTCCCGTGCCCGACGTCATCGGCCGGCAGTTCCAGGATACTTCGGGACTCGTCCTGCTCGGCCCCGCGCGACCCGTCGAAGCAGAATACTTCGCCGTGACGCTCAGTCGGGAGATCGATCACCCGGCGGTTGCCGCCATCTGCCAGCGTGCGGGTGCGCTCTTTGCCGGCGTGTCCTAGCCCTGCTTGCCATCCACGCGCGCCAGTGTGAGGATCGGTGCGTAGATCACGAGATAGATGGTGAACGCGACGATCCACAGGATCGCCGCCGTCTCGATCGTCGCAATGTAGCTGGCGGGCAGCAACGCGGGTCCGAACACGCGCACCACCGCCGCGAGCAACAGCAGGACATAGGCGATGCCGATCCCGCGCGACACGATGAGCGGGCGCCCCGTGTGTCCGAGCGCCGCGCGTGTGGCGACGCCGAGAATCATTGTGGCCGCGGCGCCGACCGTGAGCGCGTGCTGCCATTGAAATGCCCAGGCAGCGCCGGTCGCAAGGTGGATTGCCTTGAGAGCAAGCCCGATCGGCAGCCACACATAGGCCGCGTGCAGCACCCACACGATGGGCTCGGCGAGCGTCCGCAGGCTTCTCCAGCCTGAGAGACGCACGGCGTGCGCGATCGCTGCGACACCTGCCACCGCCGCCGCACTCCAGTGCCAGGGCGCCACGGCGTCGATCGCGACCGCGAGCACCATCGATGCGATCGTCACGCGCTCGACCAGGGCGCGGCTCCTGATCTCCACGGCGATACCACGACGACGCAACGCGCTCGCCGTGAAGTTCGGCACCACGCGCCCGCCGATCACCGTGATGAGGAGCACGACGACACCGATGCCGACCCGCAACGCGCGGCTCGCGAGCGTGAAGTCGCCGCTCGCGATCGCGTAGAGGAACCACGCGTCGATGCCCCACAGCACCGCGACGATGATCAGCATCGGAAAGTTGCGATTGCGTTCGCGCAGCAGCGAGCGCCCGATCAGGAAGCCGAGCATGGGCAGGAACGCGAGCTCCGCAACCGCAAGCCAGAGCGGCGGCAACGCCGCCGCCGTCGCGAACGCGACGCGCCCTGCAAGCCACAGCAGCGTCAGGATCACGAGCGGCGTGCCGGCAAAGCCGCGCGAACCTGTCCAGCTGGGCACCGCGGTGAGCAGGAAGCCGGCAATCGCGGCGCAGATGAAGCCGTAGAGCATCTCGTGGCCGTGCCACAGAAACGGCGGCAATTCGCCGAGCGGCGCACTTCCGCTGATGAAGATCCAGATCCAGGCAGCGATCCCGATCACGGCGAAGAGCCCGGCGCCGAGAAAAAACGGACGAAAACCATACGCAAAGGGAACGAAGCGGGGACCGTCACTCATCATGCTCACCTGAGGCCATAGTTGAAACTGATACTGACACGTTCGGACGCGGTGCGGCTGGCAGGAACTTCATGCCGCAGCCAGCTTTCAAAGAGCACCACCCTGCCCGCTCTGGCCGGCACCACCACCCAGGACCGCAGTTCACGACGGGCGGTACGCCGCCGCGGTGGTGCTGCCATGAAGCGCTCGAGGCGCGGATCTTCGAACTTGAGCCCGGCCGAGCCTGGCGGAGTACGAACGTAGTAGGTGCCGCTCACGAGCGAAAGCGGGTGCAGATGCGCGCCATGCGCGACGCCACGCGGCATGATGTTGACCCAGCAGTCCGTCATCCCGAGCCTGCGCACGTCGATGTCGAACGCGAGGGCACGCGCGTAGGCCCGCACGTGCCGATCGAGACGCCGCGCCAGGGCTGCAAACGTCGGCGAGCGCTCGTGCAGTCGGCTGGCCGACCCGTAAGAAGTATACCCACCGGGGTAGTTCTGCGCCGACCAGCGTCGGCCCGCGGCATCGTCGTGGCGCAGTTGCAGGCATTCCAGCAACAACCGCGCATTGAGCCGGCTGTGCGCGTGTTGCAGCCGCGCTGCATAGACTTGCGTGACGAACAGGGATTCGATGCTCATGCACTCACCGGCAGGACCC
>CAUJHX010000230.1 GCA_963204795.1 Pseudomonadota bacterium
GCGACGACTGCGGCGAATCGGCGCAGCAGTGAATTCACGGTCTGCTTCAGCACCGGTCCCCGTTGGCCCGATCTCAGGCCCTTGCCGTGCACGATGCGCACGCAGCGCAGATGGCGCGCCAGGCACTCGGCAAGGAACGCCCGCAAGTGCGCCTTTGCTTCGACGACGGTGAGGCCGTGCAGGTCGACTTCGGCCTCGACGCGGAATTCGCCACGGCGCAGCCGCCGCAACACCGTGTCCTGCACGCCCGGGCGGCGAAAGGCGAGTTCCTCACCTGTTTCGAGGCCGGCCTCGGGCCCCGGAATCTCGAGCGACTCGGCGAGCACGGCGGCACGGTCGGCGCGAGCGAAGCGGGCGCGCGGGGGTGGACGGCGCCGCCGCGCGCCGGCGCGCGGCTCCGGGTGCAGCACGCGGGTGCCTCGCACTGCCTCGTGAAAGAGGCGTCGATCGTCGTCGCCGGGGTCCTTGACCACGATTTCCTCCACAGGAACGCTTTCAGTATATTGTCGCGCCCGCCGAATCCGAAGGTTGCCGCGCCGAGTGAAAATCCTGCTTGCCAACGACGACGGCTTCCGCGCGGAAGGCATCCGCCAGCTGCGCCACGCACTCACGGGGGTCGCGGACCTCACGATCGTCGCGCCGGACCGCAACCGGAGCGGTGCCAGCAACTCCCTGACTCTCGACGTGCCGCTGCGCGTCTTCACCGCGGAAGAGAACGTGCATTATGTCGTCGGCACACCGACCGACTGTGTGCACCTTGCGATCTCGGGCCTCTTCGACTTCGAGTTCGACATGGTGGTCGCGGGCGTGAACGACGGCGCGAATCTCGGTGACGACGTGCTTTACTCGGGTACCGTGGCGGCGGCGATCGAAGGCCGCTTTCTCGGCCTCACGACCGTGGCGGTATCGCTCTGCACGGAACAGGGTGGGCCGCGCCACTTCGCCACTGCCGCGCGTGTCGCGCGGGAAATCGTCGATCGCCTGATCAGCGAGCGGCTCGACCGCGGCATGATCCTGAACGTGAACGTGCCCGACCTGCCTTACGAGCAGCTGCGTGGCTTTCGAGCGACCCGGCTCGGCTATCGCCACCGCTCCGAACCGGTCATCCGCGCGAGCGATCCGCGCGGTCGGCCGGTCTACTGGATCGGTCCCTCGGGACCCGGGCAGGAAGCGGGACCCGGCACGGACTTCCACGCGGTGGATGAAGGTTTTGTATCCGTCACGCCGCTGCAGATCGATCTCACGCGTCACGCCGCGCTCGGGACGGTCGCGCAGTGGCTCGATGGGCGGCCCCGTGGCTGACGTGCGTCTGGCCGGCATCGGCATGACGTCGGCGCGCACGCGCGATCGCCTCGTGCAGCGCTTGCGTGAGCAGGGCATCCGGAGCCCCGAAGTGCTCGACCGGATCCGCAACGTGCCGCGTCACATCTTCGTCGATGAGGCGCTCTCGAGCCGTGCCTATGAAGACACCGCGCTGCCGATTGGTCATGGGCAGACGATCTCGCAGCCCTACATCGTTGCGCGCATGACGGAGGCGCTGCTCGAGGGCGGGCCGCTTTTCAACGTGCTCGAGGTCGGCACCGGTTGCGGCTACCAGACCGCGGTGCTGGCCCCGCTCGTCGACAAGCTCTACAGCATCGAGCGCATCGAGCCGCTGCTGAAGCGTGCGAAAGAGCGCATCCGCGAACTCGGCGTCAAGAACGTGCGCTTCCGCCATGGCGACGGCTACCGCGGCTGGCCGACACACGCGCCTTACGATGGCATGCTGGTCGCCGCAGCTCCGCTGCGCGTACCCGATGCACTGCTCGAGCAACTGAAGGTCGGGGGGCGACTCATCGTGCCGGTCGGTCCGGAGGGCGCGCAGGAACTCGTGCGCTTCACCCGGCGCGAGCAGAAGATCGAGCGCCAGAATCTCGGCCCCGTGGCTTTTGTCCCGCTGCTCGAAGGGACGACATGAGGATAGCGTTACAACTTATTGATTGTACGCTATTTGCTGCGCCGCTTGCCTGAAATGCCGTGACCTGACTAACATGGCGCCCCCGGGCGTACCGCGAGAAGACACAGGGGTTTCGGGGGAGTCGGCGAGTAGAAGAAGAAGACGGAAGAAGAATCAGAACAAGCGACGACAATCGCCCGGGTCTGTCAGCTACGGGTGGTTGATTTCAGGTAACGAGCTTTCCACTCTGTGTCTTCTCGCGGTGCGTCCGGTTGCAGCGGGCGCGGGCGGGTCACGGCAACAGCGCCAGCACCACGCGGCGATCTTCCTGTGCCAGCACGTTGTAGGTGCGGCACGCTGCGCCGAACTCCATCACCTCGAGCCCGACACGCCGCGCGCCGAAGTGCGCACGCACCGCGGCAGGCGGCCACACAACCGGTGCCGGCATGCCAACGATCACCACTTCGGGGTCGAGCGCGAAGACCGGTTCGAGCAGCGCCGTGTCGAGTGCGCTCGCGCTTCGCGCCCCCCAGTCCGGCACCAGTGATGTCGCGCTGACGATCAGCGGCGCGCCGAGCGACGCTTCACCGATGCGCACGTCGCGCGTGCCGTGGCTGGCGATCAGATTGATGTCGTTACGGGCGCTGAGTGTCAGTCTCATTTCGGTACGATACGCGATCGTGTCCGAACTCGTCCTCATCCTGCCTGTCGTCCCTGGCGAGGCCCGCGCCGCGCTCGCGTTGCCACTGGCGCGCGCGCGCGCGTCGCGGATAGCAGGCGGCGACTGGCGCGCCTGGCTCGCGCAGCGGCTCGGTGCGACGGACCTTGCCCGGGAGCCTCCCGCACACGTGGCTGCGGCGGCCGTCGGGGTGCCCGCCGATGGCGCCTGGTTTGCGACGCCCGTAGCGCTCATCGCCGCGCTCGATCATGTGCGGATGCCCGCGACGGGCTGGCTCACCCTCGCGGAGGATGAGACTCACGAACTCGCCACCCGGTTTGCCGATCTGTTCGGTGACTCGGGTCTTGGGCTTGCACCTGCGGGCGCCGAAGGTTTCCTGCTGTCGGGTCTGATCGCAGATCCCGTCCGTACCCACGATCCCGCGCGCTTGCTCGCCGCAGATGTCGGGCCATGGCTTGCGGCTGGCCGGGGTGCAGGGACCCTGCGGCGTCTCGGGACCGAGATCGAAATGTGGCTGTACGAGCACCCGGTCAACCGCGCGCGCCAACGTCGAGGTGCCGTGCCCGTCTCGACGCTCTGGCTCTGGGGCGGTGGTGAACCGCTGCGCGCAGCGGCGCAGACGGCGGCGCCGGGGTATGCCGTCCGCGCCGCCCTGCCGCGAGGCTACGGTGGCGACAGCTGGTTGCGCGGGCTGTGGCAAGCTGGCGGACGCCCGATCGAGGGCGATGCTGCGACATTGACGCAAGTCGAGGTGGCGCCTCGCACCGATACCGTTGTCGTGGTGCGTCGGGGTGTCGATGCAGATGTCGTCGGGCATTGGTGCGAGCCGGCGCTTGCGCTGCTCGCGGCGCGCCGCATCAAGACCCTGCAACTCGTGATCGACGATCGCCTCTTCCGGTTTACACGTTTCGATCTCCTGAAACCCTGGCGTCGCAAGGTGAGTTGGGAAGTTCCGGCATGACGCTGCGTATCGAGCGTCGCGCGGATATCGACTCCCCGGGATGGGGCAGTACCCTGCACCCCGTCGTGCGGCGTGCCTACGCGGCGCGCGGCGTACGCAGCGACGCGGAGTTGTCACTCACGTTGTCGCGTCTGCTGCCCGTGGGCACGCTGGAAGGAATCGACGCGGCGGTCGAGCTGCTGCTCGCGCATCGCGCGGCGGGACGCAAGGTGCTGGTGGTCGGTGACTTCGATGCAGACGGGGCAACCAGCTCCGTGCTGATCGTGCGTGCGCTGCGTGC
The DNA here is from genome assembly GCA_963204795.1 of Pseudomonadota bacterium. GTDB lineage: Bacteria > Pseudomonadota > Gammaproteobacteria > Steroidobacterales > Steroidobacteraceae > CADEFQ01. Next base: position 3,857 of record CAUJHX010000230.1, read on the forward strand.
GTGGGGATTCGCGGACGTCGACTTCCTCGTGCCAAACCGCTTCGAGTTCGGCTATGGGCTCACGCCGGAAATCGTGGCATTGGGCGCTACCCGCGCGCCGACACTCATTGTCACGGTCGACAACGGCGTTGCGAGCGTGGCTGGCGTGGCCGCGGCGCGGGCACGGGGCATCGATGTGCTCGTGACGGATCATCACCTGCCGGGCGCCGAGTTGCCCGCGGCCAACGTCATGGTCAACCCCAATCTTGCGGGCAGCCGCTTTGGCAGCCGTGCGCTTGCGGGCGTCGGTGTCGCGTTCTACGTGATGGTTGCGCTCAAGCGCGCGCTCGACTCGACTGGACTCGTCGATCGGGAGGCGCCGGGCCCCGCCGAGTGGCTCGATCTTGTCGCACTTGGCACCGTGGCCGACGTCGTGCCGCTCGACTTCAACAACCGCGTGCTCGTCACGCAGGGGCTGGCGCGTATTCGCGCGGGGCGCTGCGTGCCCGGCATCCGCGCGCTGCTCGAGGTCGCGCGGCGCGATCGCGCGGACCTCACGGCTGCAGATCTCGGCTTTGCAATCGCGCCACGCCTCAATGCCGCGGGCCGCCTCGACGACATGTCGATCGGGATTCGCTGCCTGCTGGCCGATCGCGAGGTGGAGGCGCGCTCACTCGCAGCGCGGCTCGACCAGCTGAACACGGAGCGGCGGGCGATCGAGGGGCAGATGCAGGCGCAGGCCCTCGCCGCCGTCCGCCATCTCGGGCCCATTGCGGTGCCGGGCGCACGGCAGCGGGCGGGGGTTTGCCTGTACGACGCCGACTGGCATCAGGGCGTGGTGGGACTGGTCGCGAGCCGGATCAAGGAACGGTTGCGCCGTCCGGTCGTGGCGTTCGCCAATGGTGGTGACGGGTTGCTGCGTGGTTCGGCGCGCTCGGTGACGGGCGTGCACGTGCGCGATGTGTTCGAGAACATCGCGGCACGCCATCCGGGGCTCATCGTGCGCTTCGGCGGTCACGCGATGGCCGCCGGCCTCTCGCTCGCGCACGAACGACTCGATGCATTCGCGGACGCTTTCGATGCCGAAGTCGCGGGCTGGCTGGGTGCGCACGCGGATCCTGACCGGCTCGATACGGATGGCGAACTCGCCGTCGATGACATCTGCCTCACGACCGCCGAGGCGCTGCGCGCCGGCGGGCCATGGGGTGCAGCCTTTCCCGAGCCGGTGTTCGATGGCAGCTTCCAGATCGAGCGCGCCCGGGTCGTCGGCGGCAAGCACGTGAAGATGTGGGTCGAGCTCACCGGTACCGGGCGCCGCTTCGACGCGATCGCCTTCAACTTTCTCACGGACGAGACCGCGCGACCGCCCGGCGGCGCAGTCCGGCTCGTGTACCGGCTCGACGTGAACGCCTACCAGGGCGAGCGTCGCCTGCAGCTGCTGGTCGACCACGTGCTGCCTGCCTGATAAAATTTCGCCGATGGAAGTCAGCCAGCTGAAGCGCGCGCTCAAAGACCTCGAAGAGCGCACCCGTTCGCTACGGGGGTTTCTTTGAGTACGACGTCAAGGTCGAGCGGCTCGAAGAAGTAAACCGCGAGCTCGAGGACCCGGCTGTCTGGTCGAACCAGGAGCGCGCGCAGCAACTCGGCAAGGAGCGGGCGCGGCTCAGCGCCGACATCGCGGAGCTCGATCACACTTCGAACGCCATCGCGGATGCCGCCGAGCTGCTCGAGCTCGCCGAGGCGGAAAACGACGAGCCTGCGGCGCGCGAAATCGGGCGCGAAACGGGCGACCTCGAATCCGCGGTGCGCCGGCTCGAATTCAAGCGCATGTTCCGTGGCGAGATGGATTCGCACAATGCCTATCTCGACATCCAGGCGGGCGCAGGCGGTACCGAAGCACAGGACTGGGCACAAATGCTGATGCGCATGTACATCCGCTGGGCGGCTGCGCGCGGTTTCCAGTGCGAAGTCATCGACTCGAGCCCCGGCGAAGTGGCGGGCGTGAAGAGCGCTTCGCTCGAAGTCCGGGGTGAATATGCCTACGGGTGGCTGCGCACCGAGACCGGCGTGCACCGTCTCGTGCGCAAGTCGCCGTTCGACTCGGGTAACCGCCGGCATACCTCGTTCGCGTCCGTGTTCATCTCCCCGGAGGTCGACGACGATATCGACATCGAGGTGAGCCCGGCCGACATCGAGATGGATGTGTTCCGCTCGAGCGGCGCGGGCGGCCAGCACGTCAACAAGACCGAGTCGGCGGTGCGCCTGCGTCACCTGCCGACGGGCATCGTGGTCGCCTGCCAGAATGAACGCAGTCAGCACAAGAACCGCTCAACCGCGATGAAGATGCTGAAGGCGAAGCTGTACGAACTCGAGGTCAACAAGCGCAACGCTGCGGCGAAGGTGCTCGAAGATGCCAAGTCGGACGTGGGCTGGGGCAGCCAGATCCGTTCCTACGTGCTCGACCAGTCGCGCATCAAGGATCTGCGCACGAATGTCGAAGTCGGCAATACCCAGGCCGTGCTCGATGGCGATCTCGACCCGTTCATGGAAGCGTCACTGAAGGCGGGGTTATAGCAGCGTGGTACTCGATGAGACCTCGGGCGAGGAGAACCGGCTGATTGCCGAGCGGCGGGCCAAGCTCGCGGCACTGCGCGGTGGCGCGCCAGCCTTTCCCAACGACTTCCGGCGCGACGCGCTCGCGGCGCAGATCGAGGCCACGTGGGGCGACAAGGACGCCGCATGGCTCGAAGCGAACCCCGTGACGGTGCGCGTGGGTGGGCGGCTGATGGCTAAGCGCGTCATGGGCAAGGCGAGCTTCGCGAAGCTCGCCGACCGGAGCGGCCGCATCCAGGTGTTCCTGCAGCAGGCGGCCCTCGGCGAGACATACGAGGCCTGGAAAGGCTGGGATGTCGGCGACATCCTCGGCGCCGAAGGCCCGCTCTTTCGCACGAAGACTGGCGAGCTGTCGGTGCGGGCGACGACCGTGCGCCTGCTCGCGAAATCGCTGCGACCGCTGCCCGACAAGTGGCATGGCCTCGCAGATACCGAGACGCGCTACCGGCAGCGCTACGTCGATCTCATCGTCAACGACGCGAGCCGCGCCGTCTTCGCCCGACGCGTGGCGATCATCCGCTACCTGCGCGCCTTCCTCGACGCGATGGACTTCATGGAAGTCGAGACGCCGATGATGCAGCCGATCCCCGGCGGCGCCGCGGCGCGGCCCTTCGTCACGCACCACAACGCGCTCGACCTCGACATGTACCTGCGCATCGCGCCGGAACTGTATCTCAAGCGACTCGTGGTCGGTGGGCTCGAGCGCGTCTACGAGGTGAACCGCAATTTCCGCAACGAGGGGCTCTCCACCCAGCACAACCCCGAGTTCACGATGCTCGAACTGTACTGGGCCTACGCCGACTACCGCGACCTGATGGACCTCGTCGAGCGCCTGATGCGCGGTGTCGCCGACACGGTGCTCGGCAAGCGGCAGCTCGAGTACCAGGGCCGGGCATTTGATCTCGATGCGCCGTTTCACCGCGTCACCGTCGAGGAGGCGATCCTCGCGCACAACCCGGGCATCGACCCGCTGTCCCTGCGCGACGTGCCCTACCTGCGCCGCTGGTGCGAAGGTCTCGGCATCGCGGCCGGCAAGCATGACGGCGCGGGCAAGTTGCAGATCGAAATCTTCGAGAAGACGGCCGAGCACACGTACCTCGATCCAACCTTCGTGTATGCCTATCCGGCCGAAGTGTCGCCGCTGTCACGCGCCAACGATGCGGATCCGTTCATCACTGACCGCTTCGAGTTCTTCGTCGCGGGCCGCGAGCTCGCCAACGGTTTTTCCGAGCTGAACGACCCGGAGGACCAGGCCGCGCGCTTTCGCGCGCAGGTGGCGCGCAAGGAAGCGGGTGACGAGGAGGCGATGTTCTACGACGCGGACTACATCCGCGCGCTCGAGTACGCGATGCCGCCGACCGCGGGCCTCGGCATCGGGATCGATCGGCTCGTGATGTTCTTCACGGACTCGCCTTCGATCCGCGACGTGCTGCTGTTCCCCCACCTGCGGCCGGAGACCTGAGACCCGCGTTTCTCCCCCGGCTCAGTCCGGCAATGCGTAGGGCAGCGGCAGCGTCTCCGTCCCGATGAAGGTGGAGGGTTCTTGCGGCGTTGTGTCGCCCGATGCCGCCTCCGCCGCAGAGCCGCCGGGGGCCGCGAGCGGCGCGACGGCGAGGAATTCCGCGCGGCCGTCTTCGAGGGTCACGGCATCGACTACCTGAAAAGCGCGCCCATCGGCGAGCAGCCCCGATGCTCCCGGGACGAGGGGCGTCACGGGCGGTTCGACCGTGCGAAAGCGCTGCATGCGCCGCTTCACCCGGCCGCGGTAGTGTGCGCGTGCGATGATTTCCTGGCCCGTGTAGCAACCCTTGTCGAAGGCGATGCCACCGACGCAGTCGAGGTTCAGCATCTGCGCGACGAACGCTTCGCTCGTCGCCTGATAGACCTGTGGCAGTCCCGCTGCAATATCGAGCGCGCGCCAGGCGTCGCGCGTGATTACGTCGCTGCCTGCCGGTGCGGCGAGACTCAGCGTACGGATGCCATCCTGCGCAATGCCGATCACGCGCAGCCGTCCGCGCCCGTCTTCGAGTGTGACCTTCGAGCGCAGGATGTACCTGCGCAGCCTCTCTGCCAGCGTCCCGACCAGTTCCTGCGGCAGCACACAGTGGATCGCGTCATCGCCCGCCAGCAGGCGCACCACGGCAACGACACGCCCCTGCGGCGTGTGGCAGCCGGCGAAGCGCGCGTGGCCTGCTTCGAGTTTCATCACGTCCTGCGACAACTGCCCCTGCAGGAATGTGGCAGCGTCGCGACCACGCGCACTGAGTACGCCCAGGTCATCGAGTCCGCAATATCCTGACAGCATTTGCGCTTTATCCTGGCCGGGGCGGGATGCCATGTGGAGAGGAGGGGGGAATTCTGGCAGAATTCCACCGTTATGCAGCTGCCGGCCGATCCTCCCCACGAATCCACGTCGACCGACAACGCGCCAGTACCCGCTTGCGCCCCACCGGAGATCGGCGGTCCCACCGGGCCCGAGCCCACTCGCTACGGCGACTGGGAACGGAACGGCCGCTGCGTCGACTTTTGAAATCGGGAGACCCCATGCGCCCACGGCCAATGTCGCCGCACGCGTCCGTTTATCGCTTCCAGTACACGATGATCGGTTCCCTCACGCACCGGATGACGGGCGTCGGGATGTCGGTCGGACTCCTTGTGCTCGTCGCGTGGCTCGCGGCAGCCGCAGGTGGTGCAGATGCCTACGCAGGCACGACGGCGGTGCTGTCGAGCCTCGTCTTCAAGGTGCTGCTCGCGCTCTGGCTGCTCGCTTTCTGCTATCACCTGTTCAACGGCATCCGCCATCTCGCGTGGGATCTCATCTACGGATTCGAGCGGCGCGAGGCGCGGCGCAGTTTCCGGATGGTGGTCGCGGCCGCACTCATCCTCTTTGCGGCGCTCGCCTGGCTCCTGTTCTGCCGCGGCGGAGCGGCTCCATGAGTCTCCGTACACCGCTTGGCCGCCAGCTCGGCCTCGGATCGGCGCATGAAGGCGTGCATCACTGGATCCTGCAGCGCGCGACCGCCGTCGCGCTCGTCCTGCTCACGATCTGGTTCGTGCTCTCGATTGTGCGACTGCCGCTCGCCGATCACGCGGCCATCACGGCGTGGATCGCGCACGGCGTGAATCCGGTGCTGCTGATTCTGCTGCTCGTGGCCGCCGCCTGGCATTCGAAGCTTGGCGTGCAGGTCGTGATCGAAGACTACGTGCACGGCAAGCACGCCAAGATTGCGCTGCTTCTCGTGAGCAGCTTCATTCACGTGCTGATTGCCGCGACGGCTGTGCTCGCGGTGCTGCGGATTGCGATGCGGAGCGTCGGATGAGTGACTACACTTTCATCGATCACACTTACGACGTCGTGGTCGTGGGCGCCGGCGGTGCGGGGTTGCGCGCGACGCTTGGCCTCGCGGAGGCGGGCCTCAGCACGGTGTGCATCACCAAGGTCTTTCCCACGCGCAGCCACACGGTCGCCGCGCAAGGCGGCATCAGCGCCGCGCTCGGCAACATGGGCGAAGATGACTGGCGTTTCCATTTCTACGACACGATCAAGGGCTCCGACTGGCTCGGCGACCAGGACGCGATCGAGTTCATGTGCAAGGAAGCGCCCGCCGCCGTGATCGAACTCGAGCATTACGGCGTGCCGTTTTCCCGTACCGAAGACGGCCGTATCTACCAGCGACCCTTCGGCGGCATGACGACTCACTTCGGCAAGGGCATCGCGCAGCGCACGGCCGCCGCAGCCGACCGCACCGGGCACGCGATGCTGCATGCCCTTTACCAGCAGTCGATCCGGCACAACGCCGAGTTCCATGTCGAGTACTTCGCGATCGATCTCATCATGGAGAACGGCGAATGCCGTGGCGTCGTGGCGCTTGACCTCGCGACCGGGCGGCTGCACCGCTATCGCGCCCATGCCGTGATACTCGCAACCGGCGGTTACGGCCGCGCCTATTTCACCTGCACTTCGGCCCACACCTGCACCGGCGATGGTGGCGGTATGGCACTGCGCGCCGGCCTGCCGCTGCAGGACATGGAGTTCGTGCAGTTCCACCCGACCGGCATTTATGGCGCGGGCTGCCTGATCACCGAGGGCGTGCGCGGCGAGGGTGGCTTCCTCACCAACTCGAAGGGCGAGCGGTTCATGGAGCGCTACGCGCCGAACGCGAAGGACCTCGCCTCGCGCGATGTCGTCAGCCGTTCGATGACGATCGAAGTGCGCGAAGGACGCGGGGTCGGTGAGCACCGTGACCAGATCCATCTGCACCTCGAGCATCTGGGCCCCGAGGTGATCCACGAGCGCCTGCCGGGCATCGCGGATACCGCCCGGATTTTCGCGGGCGTGGATGTGACCAAAGAGCCCATTCCGGTGCAGCCCACCGTGCATTACAACATGGGCGGCATTCCGTGCAATTACCACGGTGAAGTCGTCACCGTGAAGAACGGCGATCCCGACACGATCGTGCCGGGGCTGTTCGCGGCCGGCGAGGCAGCGTGCGTGTCGGTGCACGGAGCCAACCGCCTCGGTTCCAATTCGCTGCTCGACATCGTGATCTTCGGGCGGGAAGCGGCGCGTCATATCGCAACTCTTGTCAAACCCGGCGAGCGTCATCGGGCGCTGCCGAAGGATGCGGGGGACTTCGCGGTGGCACGCCTCGATCGGCTGCGCAATGCCAAGGGGTCGCGTCCGACGGCGGAAATCCGCCGCGAGATGCAGCGAATCATGCAGGCGGACGCTGCGGTCTTTCGCACCGAAACCTCGCTGCGCGAAGGTTGCGGGAAGCTCGCGAAGACTTTCGCCTCCTTCGCCGACGTGCGCATCTCCGACCGCTCGCTCGTGTGGAATACCGATCTCATCGAGACACTCGAGCTGGAAAACCTCCTCGGTCAGGCCGTTGCCACGATCAACGCGGCCGAGAATCGCAAGGAGAGCCGCGGCGCCCACGCGCGCGAAGACTTCCCGGAACGCAATGACGCCGAGTGGATGAAGCACACGCTGATCCGCGTCGATTCTGCGGGCCGCACGACCATCGATTATCGAAAGGTGCACCTCGACACGCTGACGCGTGATGTGGAGACCGTCCCGCCGAAGGCGAGGGTGTACTGATGGCGCGGCGCGCGGCGCGCGGGGCGCGCGGGGCGCGTGGGGCGCGTGGGGCGCGTGGGGCTACGAGCTCAGGGCAACGGGCTACGGGCCAGAAGCGCCGCTGCGCGGCGCGCGCCGGTCTTGCCCGTCGCCCGTTGCGCGCCGCCCGTTGTGCCCGTTGCCCGCCGCGCGAAGCCCGCAGCCCCTCACCCCGGAGTACCGCTGATGTCGACGTTCCGTCTCCCGCCCAATTCGCGCGTGCGCCGCGACGGCAAGGTCTACAAGGCCGCGTCCGACGCAAGGAAGGTCCGCACTTTCCGCATCTACCGCTTCGATCCGGATTCGGGCGAGAACCCGCGGCTCGACACCTATGAGGTGGACATGGGCGCTTGCGGGCCGATGGTTCTCGATGCGCTCATCAAGATCAAGAACGAAGTCGACAGCACGCTCACCTTCCGCCGCTCCTGCCGCGAGGGCATCTGTGGCAGCTGCGCGATGAATATCGACGGCCTGAACACGCTCGCGTGCACGAAGGCGTGCGACGACATCAAAGGCGACGTCGCGATCTACCCGTTGCCGCACATGCCGGTCGTGAAGGACCTGGTGCCGGACCTGACGCAGTTCTACGCACAGTATGCGGCGGTGAAGCCATGGCTGCAGACCCGTACTCCCGCGCCGCCGGACCGCGAGCGACTGCAGAGCAAAGCAGAGCAGGAGAAGATCGACCGGCCCTCGGCGTGCATCCTGTGCGCCTGCTGTTCCACGTCCTGCCCCAGCTACTGGTGGAATTCCGATCGCTATCTCGGCCCCGCAGCGCTGCTCTCTGCTTACCGCTGGATTGTGGACAGCCGCGACGAAGCAACTGGTGAGCGCCTCGATGAGCTCGAGGATCCCTTCAGGCTCTATCGCTGCCATACGATCATGAACTGCACCGAGGCCTGCCCGAAGGATCTGAACCCGGCCAAGACGATCGCCGAGATCAAGAAGCTGCTCGCCGAGCGCCAGCACTGACATGGTCGAGAGCCCGCAGGTGCCGCGCCTGCGGTGGCGCTGCCGCCGGGGCATGAAGGAGCTCGATCTGCTCCTCGAGCGGTACCTGTCCCTGGATTTTCCCACCGCGTCCAGTTGCGATCGGCAGGCCTTTGCCCGCTTTCTCGAGTTGCCAGACCCCGAGCTGGCCGCGTATCTGCTGGGCGGTGTCGTACCCGCCGATTCCGACTTCGCCCGTCTCGCAGGCCAACTCGCCCGCACGCGCTCTTAGTCCTGCGCGGCGGAGCCGGGGTCGAGGGCGCCCTGCACAGAGTTTCACGCTGGAAGCATCCCGAGGCCTTCTGGCTGCGATCCTCGGGTGGCTCGCCGTCGCGAGCGTGGGTGTGCTTGCGGCCCGCGCGCTGCCTGCCGAAGTGCGCGTCGTGCTGATTGCTGGCCTCTGGGCATGTGTGCTGCCAGTCGTCCGGCGTGCCCTCTGGCTGCGGGCGCCGGGGGCACTGTGGCGCATCGAGGTATCGGGTGAATACGAGTGGAGTATCGCGCTGGTCGCGCGCGGTTCTGCGGTAGCGGCGACGCTCGGCCCGCAGTGTGCTGTCCTCGGTGCCGTAATCTGGCTGAAGCTCGAGACTGCGACCGGTTCGCATCATGCCTGCATCGTCAATCGGGCGTTGGCGGCGCGGCTGCGTCTCGCAGGACGCATGGCAGGGGCACGTCCTCTCGGGCGGGCGTCAAGCTGCTAGAATCCGTCTCGTTCGTGACACAGGTCGCAGCTCCCGCTTCGCACGCCGCCGGGACAGAACTTTTCGTGTGGTCAGGGGTCTATGTGGTCGCGGTGCCACAGCCCGGATGGTCAGCAGATTGTGACAGGCCCTGGTGCCGACGAGAGCGACCTCTCCCTGGTCCGGCGCGTGCAGCGCGGCGACAAGGGCGCGTTCGACCTGCTGGTACTCAAGTACCAGCACAAAGTCATCAAGCTGGTGATGCGTTACGTTCGCAGTCCTGCCGAAGCCGAAGACATCGCCCAGGAGGCCTTCATCAAGGCCTATCGTGCGCTGCCGCAGTTTCGCGGCGACAGCGCCTTCTACACCTGGCTGTACCGCATTTCCATCAACACGGCGAAGAATGCCCTGGCGTCGCGCGAACGCAGTCCCATCGCGTATGACCTCGATTTGCAGGACAGCGAGTCTTCCTGGGATGCCCAGGCGAAGCTGCGGGACCCGGACACCCCCGAAGGGCTCGTGCTCACCGAGGAGATCCGCCAGATAGTGAACTCCGCGATCGATCAGCTGCCTGAAGACTTGCGCATGGCGATTGTGCTGCGCGAGCTCGAGGGGCTGTCGTACGAGGAAATCGCGGCGGCGATGGAGTGTCCGGTGGGAACCGTGAGGTCGAGGATTTTCCGGGCGCGCGAGGCGATCGACCGTCGCCTGCGCGAGGTGTTCGAGGGCGGACTCGGTCGGGCGGAGGAGATCGGATGAACGAGGAGCAGCGGGCGAGCCAGCTGTCGGCAATGTTCGATGGCGAGTTGCCGGCCGGCGAGTGCGAACTCGTCGCACGGCGTCTGACGCGCGATGCAGAGCAGCGTGCCCAGTGGGCACGTTACGCGATGATTGGAGCCGCGATGCGCCGCGAGCCCGGCATGCCACTCGACCTGCGGGTCGCCGAGCGGGTGCGCCTGGCCGTGTCGGCGGAGGCGAGCTTCGACAACGGTGATGCCCTCGTCGCGCCTGCGCCGGCAGCGCCGGGCGCGCGTCGCTGGCTGCGCCCGGTGGCGGGTCTTGCAGCAGCAGCGGTCGTTGCCGGTGTCGCCGTCGTCGGACTGCGCGGGCGCGATGCGCAGTTTTCCCCGGCCCCCAGTGCTGTAGTCGCGAGCGCTCCGGCGCCGGCGACCACCGTGGTGCTCGGGTCCCCGTCATCGTCCGAGCCCGAGAGTTATGTCGTGCCAGTCGCGAGCGAGTCGGTGAATTTCGTGCCGCCTGCGCGACTCGCGAACTATGTCGTGGCGCACAGCGAGGTGTCGATGCCGCTGACGCGACGTAATCTGCTGTCGGGCCTGATCGCGAACGAGCAGGATGACGGGGCGCCGGCAGGCACGATGACCAGTACGGCTCCCGCGCAATGAGCGCAAGGCCCCGCCAGTCCTGGCTGCTGTTCGCGCTGCTCGCCTCGGGGGCGGCGGCGAACGCGCTGGCGTCCGACGACGCGAAGGCGTGGCTCGCGCGCATGAACGAAGCCCTCACCACGCGCAATTACGACGGCGTGTTCTTCCATGTGCACGGTGGGCGCGTCGAGACGATGCGCATCATCCATCGCGTGCGCGAAGGCAGCGTGACGGAGCGCCTCGTGTCGCTCGATGGGTCGGGTCGAGAATTTGTGCGCACGGGCACCGAACTCGTCTGCTACCTGCCCGACAAGCGCACCGTGCTCGTCGAGCGGCGACCCGAGGAAACGACGCTCCTCGGCAATCTGCCACGTTTCGACGAGTCGACTGAGGGGTATTACGAGCTGAAAGCTGTCGAGCGCGCGCGCCTGATGGGACGCGACACGCGTGTCATCGCCGTGTTGCCGAAGGACGCGTTCCGCTATGGGTATCGCCTCTGGATCGACGAGGCGACGACCATGCCACTGAAGACCCAGCTGTGCGACGCGCGCGGCAACGTGATCGAGCAGATCCAGTTCGCCAATCTCTCGCTGCCTCGCGACATCGCGGACGTGGAATTCCGCCCGCAGGTCGATACCGAGGGCTTCAGGTGGCTGCGGCAGGATGCCCGTCAGGCACGGGTGACCCCGGGCGGCACGACCATCGTGTGGCGCGCGCTGCGCCTGCCGCCGGGCTTTCGCCTCACGCTGCGCTCCGCCCAGTCCATGCCGGGATCGGAGGGGCCGGTCGAGCACCTCGTGTTCTCCGACGGCATCGCCTCGGTCTCGGTGTTCGTCGAAGCGGCCGGCGGTGGTGGCAGTCCGATGGCAGGTCCGGCACGCGTCGGCTCGTCATCCGCGTTTTCCACGACTGTGAGCGGCCATCAGGTGACGGCCGTCGGGGAAGTGCCTCCGGAGACGGTGCGTTTCATCGCCAGCTCCGTCGAGGCGGACGATGCTGACGCGGGCGGGGCGGGCACGCCCCGGCCTGGCCTGTCGCTCGGCGCTCCGCCGCGTCGCTGAAGTTCCTGCGCGATGGCGGGTCTCGAGTTGCTGTCGCGCGAGGGCTGCGGCCTGTGTGAGGCGATGCACGAGGCGCTCGAAGGGTTGCGCACGGAGCTTGCGCTTCCGCCCCTGACGATCATCGACATCGATACGGACCCGTCGCTGCAGCGTCGTTTCATTCTCGAGATTCCGGTGCTGCGTCTCGACGGAGTCGTCATCTGCTTCGGCAAGCTCGACGAAGGCGAATTGCGCCGCCGACTGCGGGTGCGAGGCGACGGGCCGCGGGGCGACGGGCAAGGTGCTGCGGACCGGGAGCCGTAGCCGGTGCACCCTTCTCGCCCACCGGGCAGTAGCGGGGCCCGGTATAATGGGCCGCTTCATGCACCTGACGCGCAATTTCTCGATCATCGCCCACGTCGACCACGGCAAATCGACGCTCGCTGACCGCCTCATCCAGCTGTGCGGGGGACTTTCAGACCGCGAGATGCAGGACCAGGTGCTCGACTCCATGGCCCTCGAGCGTGAGCGCGGTATCACGATCAAGGCGCAGAGCGTCACGCTGTACTATCGGGCGCAGGACGGGCTGCGATACCAGCTGAACCTGATCGACACGCCGGGCCACGTCGACTTTTCCTACGAAGTGTCGAGATCGCTGGCGGCCTGTGACGGGGCGCTGCTGGTGGTCGACGCCTCGCAGGGCGTCGAGGCGCAGAGCGTCGCCAACTGCTACACGGCGATCGAGCAGGGTGTCGAAGTGGTGCCCGTGATCAACAAGATCGACCTGCCATCGGCCGATCCACCGAAGGTGATCCGCGAGATCGAGGAGATCATCGGTATCGCCGCGCAGGACGCCGAAAAAGTGAGCGCCAAGACGGGCGAGGGCGTCGACCGGCTCCTCGAGACGATCGTGCGGCGCATCCCGGCACCGAAGGGCGACGCGGGCGGTCCGCTGCAGGCGCTGATCATCGATTCGTGGTTCGACAACTACGTGGGTGTGGTGTCGCTCGTGCGCGTGATGAACGGGCGGCTCGCGGTGGGCGAAAAGATCCGCGTGATGTCCACCGGGCGCAGTTTCGAGGTCGACAAGCTTGGCCGTTTCACGCCGAAGTCGCTCGCGTCGCGCGAGCTTGCCGCCGGCGATGTCGGTTTCGTGATCGCCGGCATCAAGGACATCGACGGCGCGCCGGTTGGCGACACGATCACGCTCGAGGCGCGACCGTGCACTGCCGCGCTGCCGGGGTTCAAGCAGATCAAGCCGCGCGTGTTCGCCGGCCTCTTTCCGGTGAATTCGGAAGATTATGAGAGCTTTCGCGACGCGCTCGCAAAGCTGCGCCTCAACGACTCGGCCCTGCACTACGAGCCCGAAGTCTCCGGGGCACTCGGCTTCGGCTTCCGGTGCGGCTTCCTCGGTCTGCTGCACATGGACATCGTCCAGGAACGGCTCGAGCGCGAGTATGAGCTCGATCTCGTCACGAGCGCGCCGACGGTGGTCTACGAAGTCGCGCTCGTGGATGGCAGCGCGGAATACATCGACAACCCCGCGAAGCTGCCGCCGCCGAACAAGGTCGCGGAAGTGCGCGAGCCGATCATCACCGCGAACATCCTGGTGCCGCCCGAATACGTGGGCGGCGTGCTCGCGCTCTGCAGCGAGAAGCGCGGGGTGCAGAAGAAGATGCTGTACCTCGCCTCGCAGGTCTCGCTGCAGTACGAGTTGCCGCTCGCGGATGTGGTGCTCGACTTCTTCGACCGGCTGAAATCGACGAGCCGCGGCTACGCGTCGTTCGATTACGAGTTCAGCCACTTCTCCGCGGCGCCACTCGTCAAGCTCGACATCCTGATCAATGGCGACAAGGTCGACGCGCTGTCGATCATCGTCCATCGCGACAACGCCTACCAGCGCGGGCGCGAGCTCGTCGACAAGATGCAGGAGCTCATTCCGCGCCAGATGTACGAGGTCGCGGTGCAGGCCGCGATCGGCAGCCACGTGATCGCGCGCGCGACCGTCAAGGCGTTGCGCAAGAACGTGCTCGCGAAGTGCTACGGTGGCGACATTACCCGCAAGAGGAAGCTCCTCGAGAAGCAGAAGGAGGGCAAGAAGCGCATGAAGCAGCTGGGCCACGTCGAGATTCCGCAGGACGCCTTCCTCGCAGTCCTCAAGGTCGGCAGGAAATAGCCCGTGATCGACCAGCTGACACTCATTGCCACCTGGCTCGCCGTGCCGGTCGGACTCATCGCGCTGATCGACGACTGGTTCCTGCGTCCTGGCCGGGAGATAGCGGCAGCTCCCGCGCCGGCCCGCGACCCGCCGCTGGCGCGGGCTGCCTATCTTGCGCTGCCGATCCTCGTGATTGGCGCGGTGGTGCGCATGCTGCGTGCCGAGGCGCTCGATTTCAGCCTCGTGCTGGTGCTGATCGCGGCCGTTTCAGGCGTTGTCTGGGCGCTCGACAGTGCGTGGCTGCGTCCCGCGCGCGCGCGCCGTGCGGCGACGGCGGGCAAGGCCGCGGATGCCGCCCGTGAGCCCGCCACGGTTGACTACGCACGCAGCTTCTTCCCCGTGGCCGTCGTGGTGCTCATCCTGCGTTCGTTCCTGTTCGAGCCGTTCCGGATTCCTTCCGACTCGATGATGCCGACCCTGCTCGACGGCGATTTCATCGTCGTCAACAAGTACGCCTATGGCCTGCGGCTGCCCGTGCTCAACCGGAAGGTCGTCGAGATAGGCGAGCCGCAGCGGGGCGATGTCGTCGTGTTCCGGTATCCACCCGATCCGCGCATCAACTACATCAAGCGACTCGTCGGGCTGCCCGGCGATCGCGTGCGGATCGAGGCCGACCGGGTGGTGGTGAACGGCGTGCCCGTGCCCTTCGAGCCGATCGGACGCTACAGCGACGGCTGTTACATCGACATGCAGCTCGCCGAGGAGACACTCGGCGAGCACGTGCATCAGACGCTCTACTGCAATACGCCGGGGGACTTCTCGGTGCCCCGCCTGCCGTCCTGTGATCGCAACATGGTGCGCAGCTATGTCTGCGGCATGGAGGGTCTCGAAGGCCGGCCCGACCACGGCGACGTTTCGGATATCGATGTGCCGCCGGGCAAGTACCTGATGATCGGCGACAATCGCGACAACAGCGCCGACAGCCGCTATTGGGGTTTCGTGCCGGAAGAGAATCTGGTCGGCAAGGCAACCCGAATCTGGTTCAATTGGGACCTGCATCGCGCGGGTGGCCCCAAGTGGGGGCGCGTGGGCGCGCGGATCGATTGACGGCTCGAGGGAGGAGCGATGCGTACACGTCAGGCGGGAATCACGTTCATCGGGTGGCTGGTCATTCTCGTGCCAATCGCGCTGGTCGGCTATGCCGCGATCCGGCTCACGCCGGTGCTGCTCAACTACATGAAGGTTTCACAGGCGCTCGAGCGCACGGCGACGCAGCTTGCGAGCGACGAGACCTTGTCGGCGCGCACGATTCGCGTCGCCCTCGAGAAGCAGTTCGATATCGACAGTATCGATTTTCCGAGCGTCAGGGACATCGACATCCACAAGGAAGGCGCCGCGTGGATCATGCGGGCCGAATACGAGGACCTCGCGCCGCTCTTTGCCAATGCCTCGATCCTGCTGAAATTCAACAAGGTGGCGACGATCGACTGAGGCGGGCTTTGCGGATGCAGAACGACTGGCCCCTTGCATGGCTGCGCGAGCGCCTCGCGTATGTACCGCGGGAGCCGGGGCTGTTTGCCGTCGCCCTGACCCACCGCAGCGCATCGAACGACAACAACGAGCGGCTCGAGTATCTCGGCGACGCTGTCCTCAACCTCCTGATGGCCGAGCGGTTGTACGCGGGGTTTCCGGCGGCCGCCGAAGGGGATCTCTCCCGCCTGCGTGCCCGCATGGTCAGCGAAGAGCCGCTCGCGGGTGTGGCGGGCACGCTCGGCCTCGGTGAGGTGCTGCGCCTCGGTGCCGGTGAGCTGAAGACCGGCGGCTTTCGGCGGCAGTCGATCCTTGCGGACGCGCTCGAGGCGCTGGTCGGTGCGCTCTACCTCGATGCAGGGCTCGAGGAAGTGCGCCGCATCGTGATGCCGCTTTTCGATGAGCGCGTTCGCGAGCTGCCGCATCCTGCGCAGCTGAAGGACGCGAAGACCCGGCTGCAGGAACACCTGCAGGCCCGTGCTCTGCCGCTGCCGCTTTACCATCTCGACACCGTGGAAGGCGAACCGCACGAGCAGGTGTTTCACGTGCGCTGCGAAGCGCCGCAGGCGGGCGCGGCGAGCGAGGGCAGCGGCTCGAGCCGCCGGCGCGCCGAACAGCAGGCCGCGGAGCGGCTGCTCGCGCAGCTGACCGCGGGCGAGGCACGATCATGAGCGGAGCAGGCGAGGGTTTCCGCGCCGGCTTTGCAGCGCTTGCGGGACGACCGAATGTCGGCAAGTCGACACTGCTCAATGCGCTCGTCGGCGAGAAGCTCTCGATCGTGACGCCGCGCCCACAGACGACACGCCACCGCATCCTCGGACTCGTCAACCTGCCTGATGCGCAGATCGCGTTCGTAGACACTCCGGGGTTGCATCATGGAGCGCGTCGCGCCCTGAACCGCGCGATGAACCGGACCGCGGCCTCGGCACTTGCCGATGCCGATGTCGTGCTGTTCGTGGTCGAGGCTGGCCGCTGGACCGCCGAGGACCAGCTCGCGCTCGATCGGGTGGTCGGTAGCGCGCGCCCCGCCATCGCGGTCGTCAACAAGATGGACCGGGTGCAGCCGCGCGAGGCGGCGTTGCCCTTCATCGCCGAGCTCGCAGCGCGTCACGGGTTCGTGGACGTGGTGCCCTGCTCGGCGCGCGACACGCACAACCTCGACCGGCTCGTGGAGCGTATCTGCGCGCAGCTGCCGCTGTCACCGCCGCTCTTTCCGCCCGACCAGCTGACCGATCGCGACACGGCGTTCCGGATCGCCGAGGAGGTCCGCGAGAAGCTGACGCTCGAGCTGAACCAGGAGGTTCCCTACGGGATCGCGGTCGCGATCGAGCGCATGGTCGAGGAGGACGGGCGGCTCGTGGTGTCGGCGGTGATCTGGGTCGATCGCGAGGGGCAGAAGCCGATCGTGATTGGCGAGGGCGGCGAGCGCCTCAAGCGCGTCGGGCGCGCTGCGCGCCTGGCTCTCAACAGGCTGCTCGGCAAGCGGGTGCACCTCGAGCTGTGGGTCAAGGTGCGTGAAGACTGGGCAGACAATGCACGCGCGCTCAGCGCGCTGGGACTCGAATGAGCCGCGCCGTGCGCAAGGCCTGGATGACGCGAGCCTGGGTCCTGCACCATCGGCCCTATCGGGACACGAGCCGGATCGTCGAGGCGTTCAGCCGCGAGCAGGGTCGCGTGACGCTCTTCGCGCGCGGCGCGCGCGGCCCGAGGTCGCGCACGGCTTCGCTGCTGCAGCCGTTCGTGCCACTGCTCGTTTCGTGGCGGGGCCATGGAGACGCCGCGCAGCTCACGGCGGTCGATCTCGCGGACGGGCCGACGACGGGGACACCCGGTCTGCCGGCAGGAGCCGTGATGTCGGGTTTCTACCTGAACGAGTTGATCCTGCGCCTCACCACCCGGGATGATCCACACCCGGATCTGTTCGACGCGTACTCGACCGCGCTCGGCGCGCTGGCTGCGGGCGGCACTCCCGATGCCCCGCTGCGCGTCTTCGAGCGGCGGCTGCTCGAGGAGCTCGGCTACGGCGTCGATCTCGAGGTCGAGATGGGCTCGGGACGCGCCATCGATCCGGACGGACGCTACGTGTACAGGGCGGGGCAGGGGGTCGCGCCTGCGATCGCCGATGGGTCCGGCGCGGTCGCGGGGCGTTCGCTGCTGAGTCTCGCCGCGGGCCGCTTCGCCGCTCCCGCCGAACTCGAGGACGCGCGGCGTGTGCTGCGCGCCGCGCTCGATTATTGTCTCGAAGGTCGTGAACTCGCGACGCGCGCCGTGGCGCGCGCAGTCGCGGGCAAGGAGCGTCGATGAGCGCGGTTTCCATTGCACTCGGGGTGAACATCGATCACGTGGCGACGCTGCGCCAGGCGCGGCGCGCGCGCTATCCCGATCCCGTGCACGCTGCCCTCGCCGCCGAGCAGGCAGGTGCCGACAACATCACGCTGCACCTGCGCGAGGACCGGCGTCACATCCAGGATCGCGACGTGCGGACGTTGCGCGAGCTGCTGCAGACGCGCATGAATCTCGAACTGGCCGCCACTGACGAGATGCTGGCGATCGCGCGCGACGTGTGCCCGGCGGACTGCTGCCTCGTGCCCGAACGTCGCGAGGAAGTGACGACCGAGGGCGGTCTCGACGTCGCGGGCCAGTCGCAACGCATCACGGAAGGCTGCCGGGTGCTCGCCGCGGCCGGGGTGCGGGTGGCTCTTTTCATTGGCGCCGATCCGCGCCAGATCGAAGCTGCCCTGCAGACGGGCGCGCCCGTGGTCGAGCTGCACACGGGCGCCTATGCGCACGCCAGAGGCAGCGCCGTCGCGGTCGAACTCGAGAAGCTGCGCACGGGCGCGCGGCTCGCGGCGAGCTTTGGCCTCGAGGTGCACGCCGGTCATGGTCTTCACTATCACAACGTCGAGCCGGTCGCGGCGATCCCCGAAATCGTCGAACTCAACATCGGTCACGCCATCATCGCGCGCTCGGTGCTCGATGGCCTGCGCACCGCGGTGCGCGACATGCGCGCGCTGATGCAGGCCGCACGCCGATGATTTTCGGCATCGGGGTGGACGTGCTCGAGGCCGCGCGCGTGCAGCGGGTATACGAGCGATACGGTGGGCACTTCGTCGAGCGGTTGCTGATGCCCGCGGAGCGCGCGCAAATGGCGCTCACGAAGCGCACGG
>CAUJHX010000231.1 GCA_963204795.1 Pseudomonadota bacterium
AAGATGCAGAGAATGAGCGGACCGAGCATCTTCACGGGGCTCTCCATGGCGAGACGCTCGGCGCGCGCGAAGCGTTCCTCGGTGCGCTGCACGGTTTGCGCGCGCAGCGTGCCTGCGATGCCGGCCCCGCTCATTTCGGCATGCACGATGGCGCCCAGCATGGCCTGCAGCCCCGGGTGCCCGAAACGCTGCACGAGGCTGGTGAGCGCCTCACTGCGTGGACGCCCGGCGTGGATGGCGCGCAGGGCCTCCGCGAGCCCCCGCTGCAGAACGCCGGCCGCCGACGCCTCCACGCCGATGCGCAACGCCGCGCCGAACGCGCAACCCGCCTCCACCGCCAGCGTCAGCAGCTCGAGGAAGCGGGGCAGCTCGCGGTCGATCTCGCGTGCGACCTTGCGCGTGCAATCCCGCAACCAGAGGACAGGCCAGAGGGCACCCGCGCAGCCCGACAACACTATCGCGAGCCCTCCCCCGCCGATTGTCAGCGCGATGGCAGAAGCCGCGATGCCCAGCAGCAGATGCAGCGCGCACCACTCCTGCGGCAGCACTACCTCATCGAGGTCCGCCCGACGCAGCCGGGTGCTCGCTCGTTCCAGCCACTGCCGGCGAAGGAGTGGCGCGAGCGCGGGCGACAAGGCCGTCGCGAGGGGCAGGCAAAAGCGCAGCCAGACCGGAGACTCCGCGCGTCTGCGCCGGCTGTCGCGTCCGCTGTCGATGACTGCGCGGGCACCGGCCCACGCGGCACAGGCGACCGCTCCGCCCATCGTGACGGCCAGCGCTGCGGTCCAGGTATCGGGCAACGCATTCATACATCGATCGTCACGATCCGGCGGATCAGCAGCCAGCCGGTCGTTTCGAGTATCGCGATGCAGCCGAGCACGACCCAGCCGCCAGCGGTCGTGAAGAGCGGCTGCATCGATTGCGGATCGAGCGCAGTGAGTGCGAACATCAATGCAATGGGCAAGGCCGTGACGATGATGGCCTGCAGCCGACCCTGCGAGGTGAGCGCGCGCAGCTTTGCCTCGATGACGTGCTTGCGGCGCAGGGTATCTGCGAGGCGAGCGAGGGTGCCGGTGAGACTGCCACCGACCTGAAGCGCGAGCGCCACGGCGGTGACGAGCAGCTGAACCTCCGCGAGCGGCACGCGTTGCCCCATCTCGCGCAGTGCCTCGTCGAGCGGTACCCCGACGCGATGGCGGCGCATGACGAGCGCGAGTTCGTGGCTGAGCGGGGGCGCGATCCCGGCAGCAATCTGATCGAGCCCTTGCGCGAGCGCGGAGCCTGCCCGCACAGCGCCCGCGAGCATCGACATGGCGTCCGGCAACTGTGCGCCGATACCCCGCAAGTATCGCCTGCGCCAGATCACCTGCAGAATGCGGGGTGATGCGAACACCGCGGCGGCAGCCCCGAGCGCGGCCAGGGGCGCGCCGGCAAGCGAGAACACTGCGGCGAAGGCACCCACCGCAGCGACGCCGCTCCCCCGCAACAGCCGCTCGGGTTCCACGAAAATGAACAGATCGGCGAGTCTGCCAGCGGGCGCATCGATGGCCTCACGGCGGAAAGTCCGGGCCGCGAAACGTGTCAGGCCCGCAGCACCGAACACTGCGGACATCGCCGCGAGCACGCACAGGCCGAAGACGAGCACCCGCATCGCCTACACCCCCTCGCCTGCCGGCTCGCGCCGGAAGATCGAGTAGTCGAGTGCCACGCCGCTCGTGCGCAGCGACTCGTAAAAGGCCGGTATCTGACCCACCGCCTCGAATCGCCCCTGCGTCCGTGAGGGCGTGCGCACATAGCGGAAGAGTTCCTGGGTCGAGATGACACCTGCATCCATGCCTGTGACTTCGACAATGCCGGTCACGCGCCGCGCGCCACAGGAAAAGCGCGCGATGTGAACGATCAGATCGACCGCCGCCGCGATCTGCTCACGCACGGCCTGCAACGGCAGCTCGACCCCGGACATGAGCACCATCACTTCGAGGCGCGACAGCAGATCGCGTGGCCCATTGGCATGGGCGGTGGTGAGACTGCCATCGTGTCCGGTATTCATTGCCTGCAGCATGTCGAGCGCCTCACCGCCGCGGCACTCCCCCACGACGATGCGATCGGGTCGCATGCGCAACGCGTTACGCACGAGATCGCGGATCGTGATCTCGCCACGACCTTCGATGTTCGCCGTGCGCGCTTCGAGGGGCACGAGGTTCTCGTGCGCGAGCTGCAGTTCGGCGGCGTCCTCGATCGTGACGATGCGTTCCGATTCCGGTATCAACGACGAGAGTACGTTCAGAAGAGTGGTCTTGCCGGAACCGGTACCGCCAGACACCACGATGTTGCGTCGATGCCGCACACATTCGGTCAGGAAGGTCACCATGGGCGCACTGATGGCGCCGAGTGCGACGAGATCGGTGACATTCAGTCGCCGTCGTGCGAACTTGCGGATCGTGAGTGCCGCCCCGCACAGGGACAGCGGCGCGAGCACGACGTTGACGCGTGAGCCGTCGCTCAAGCGTGCATCGGCAAGCGGCGAGGCATCATCGACACGACGACCAACTCGCGACACGACCCGCTCGATCACGGCACGCAGCGCCGCCTCGCTCGAGAACCGGGTGGGAGTGGATTCCAGGCGGCCACTCCGTTCGACGAATACCCGTCCTGCGCCGTTCACCATGATCTCCGACACGCTGTTGTCGGCCAGGAGCGCCTCGAGCGGTCCGAGTCCGATCGCCTCGTTCACGACAAACTGCACGAGCGCGCGTGTGTCGGCGGCGGGCGGCAGATTCAACTGCGAGATGATCCCGGAGAGACGCTCCGCGGCGAGCGCGCGCAGTTCCGTCTCCGGCATCTGCACGATGTCGCGGCGCCGCAGGTCGAGCGAGGCAAGGAGCGCCTTGTGCAAAGTGCGCGCAAGTTCCGGGGAGGGTTGCATCACGGCGGTGGGGGGCGCGGCGACAGCTTGCGCGCAAGCTCGTTCGCCCGCTGCTGCAGATCGGGTATCGCGCCGTTCATCCGTTCGGCCGTGACGATGCGCGGCGTGATGAGGATCGCGAGCTCGGAATCGAGACTGTGCTGCGTGCGGCTGCGGAAGGCCGCGCCCACGAGCGGCAGGCGCCCGAGGCCCGGCAGTTGCCGGCGTTCGCCCGAGCGGTTTCGATTCACCAGTCCGGCAATCACGAGGGTCTCCCCCTCGCGCAGGTTCACCTCGGTTGCAGACCGGCGCTTCAGGAATCCCGGCACACCGAGTACCCGCTGCGCCTCGTCCACCTCACTCACCTCGGTGTCGATTCGCGCGTAGATGCTGCCATCGGGCTCGGCCACTGGCTTGACGTCGAGAATGACCCCGTACTCCTTGAACTCGACATCCGCGCCACCCTGCGGGTCGAACACCGGGATAGGCAGCTCACCACCCGACACGAAGCGTGCACTGCCACCGCTGCGACAGGAAAGCATCGGCTGGGCAAGGATCGCGGCGTCGCCGCGCTGCTCGAGCAGCCGGATTCGCGAATCGAGGGTTGCGGCCCAGCCGAGGTGGAGCCGCGGCGGCCAGATCTTCTCCCGGTCGGGATCGTTCGCGACACGATCCGCAACGATGCCAGCTTCAGGACCCGCGATATCTTCACGCCAGCGCACGCCCGCGTCGCGCAACGCGCTGCTGCGCACTTCGATGATGCGCACATCGAAATGGATCATGCTTTCCCACGCCACCTTGCCGACGAAGTTGAGCACGAGGCCCGGGTAGAGACTCGCGATGGCCGCAGCGCGCTCCTGTGCGCGGGCGCCGGTCGGGTGGCCATCGAGCACGATGCGGTTGCCGATTGGACGCACGCCGATTCCTTCGACGCCCGCAAGCAGTTCGCGCACCACGCGCAGGGTCGCTTCCATGTCGTTGGCGGTGACCTCGACCACGATGCGATGCTGACTGCCGTCGCGCAGCCAGAGTTGCAGAGTCGTGCGTCCGGCGCTCTCGCCGAGCAGCAGCAGCTCGCCCGCGGGCAGCGTGGTCACCGAGACGACGGCACCGTTGCCGACCGCGACACGGCGCGGATTCACCTGCAGCACCCGGCTGTCGCCGACATAAAGACCCAGCTGCGCCGGCAATCCGGCGGCCGACAGCGGCATGCCCGGAAGAGCGGCAAGCCACGCCAGTGCAAGCAATCTCGATGCTTTTCCCGCCTCGATCATGTGGAAGGTGCCTCCAGGGTCACCACCGGCTGCGCTGCCGCGCCGCCCACGATGAGCTGTACGGCGGGCGCGCGGAGAGCACGCGCGTGGCGTGCCGGTCCGGTGATCGTGCTCACATCGACTACGCGCAGCGCGGCGGTCCCTCTCGAGTCCGGGCCACGCAGCAGGACGGTGATCTCCCCGGTGCGCTGCGCGAGCACGAGGCGCTGTGCATCCACAGGTGCGACATCGAGTGCAACGGTGGCGTAGTCGACGTCGATGTCGCGCGCGACGCCATCGCCGCCCGTCGTGCGCGTGCGACGGGTACTGCGCCCGGTGGCGATGACGGTGACAGCTTCGAGCAGCGGGCGCACGGCCGCAGCGCGCGGATTGGCAGCGTCGCCATCGGCGATGTAGACGAGATCCACGACATCGCCGGGTGCGAGCAGACCCGCGAAGCCATTGATCTCGTCGACGGCAAGGGTGATCGCGCGACGATCGGCGCCGACGAGCGAGGCGAGCGCAGGCAGCCCGCTCGACTGCAACGACGATGGCAGGACCGGGTCGCCGGGTGCCAGTGCGTGCAGTGTCATGCGCCCGAGGAATTCGGCGGATGCCTCAGCACCGCGTGCCTCGCTCGGCGCATAGCGTGCGGGCATCTTGCGCAGGGCGAGATCCTCGACCTGCAGGGCCTGCCCCGCCGGAATGGCTCTCGCCGCCACGATCACCGGACGCAGGACAAACTCGCGCGCGAGCGCCGCTTCGGCGTTCGAGATGCGCATGTTGATATGACGCGACGCGAGTACCGCGGCTGCGCCGCCCGCGATCAGCGCGATGAGCCAGGGTAGCCATTTCGTCATGTCGCCACCACGAGCGAGAGAAGTGATTCGGCCCAGGACCGCCAGAAGAGCCGGAGTGCATCTTCGAGCTGCACGATCACGGCGGGACCGCCGAACAGCGGCAGGCACAGGGCAGCCACCACCACTGCCAGTACACACACATGCTCGAGGAGCGCCTGGCCACGGGCGAACCTCATGGACGTGGCCCCACGTGGCCAATCACCGCGCGAGTCCTGGCGCCGTCTGTGCGCAGATCCACTCCGAGCGTCTCCGCGCCGCGCAGGAACCACATTGCCTTGTCTGCACGCTGCGCTTCGCAGCCACGTTGCCCGGCAGGCTGCCAGCCAAGCTCGAGCAGCCGCTGGCAAAGTTGTGCCAGCGCGCGCGCTGGCGTGCCGGGCAAAGACACGATGAACTGGCTGGCGCGGCCTGCCCTTTCTGCAAATGCAATGACCCGCAGGACGATAGCGCCGGCCGGCAGCGGGAGCGGAGGTTGCATGGGCGGGGCAAGCGCTGCCTCGAGATTCACGCGCGCGATGACAATCTCGCTGCCACCACTGGCGGATGCCCGGACCTGCAGCGTTTCCTGCGTGGCGTCCTGCAAGTGGCTTGCAATGCGCCAGCCACCGGGGATTGCGCGTTCCGGCGGCCCGACGGGATGCGCCTGATGCCAGTGCGCGAGCACGCCTTCCGGAGACAGACGGGAACGATAGTGCTGGACGTGCAGCGGCGCGCGATCGACGGTCAGCGCATCGCGTGACACCAGAACTGCCTCACGCGGCAGCCACGGAGCAGGCCCCGTGAGCGCTGCACCGGCGAGTGGCAGTGCCAAAGCGATCGACGCGATCAGCATCGCGGGTACTCCCGGATCGCTGCGGACACGCGCGGCACGGTCCGATCGGCAGGCACGATGTCAGGTGCGACCACCGCCGGGCAGAATTCACGCAGGCGTGGCTCGAAGAGCACGAGCAGCGGCGTGAGCGGGCGAATGAGTGCGGTCACAGGCGAGAGAACCCGCAAGGGTGACAGGCCGCCCGTGCGCGAGGCCGTCTGGCGGGAATCATCGGCTCCCCAGGAGTCGCCGAGGACGCTCACACCCGCCGACAGGACAAAGGGCCTCGGCAGAAGCGGGAGGTGAACATCCCTCAATTCGGCGCGAACCCGCGCCTGCGAGAGTCCGCCTGAGCGGATTCCGAAGCGCCCCGGTGCGAGTGGCGCTGAGGGCGCGACCAGGGCAAGCGCTGCATCGCTCGCGCTGCCTGCGAGACCGCCCAGTCGTGATGCGCCCGTGGCGAGCGACACCTGGGTCGGGGAATCGAGCCAGCGAGCGCGAGTGGCAGGGTCGATCCAGAGCCCGGGATAAGCGGACCAGTCTCGTGCGTCGGAAGTCGCGAAGACCGGCCCCGGGACTGTGTCGAACAGATACCGACGGACCCGAAGCGCCGTGGTGCCAGCCGCCTCGGGCGCCAGCGCGTGATCGAAAGCGGCATAGCGTGCTGCCGCCTGGGTCGTGATGGCAAGATCCTGCAGGCCGGCGATGGCGAGCAGTGCGAGCCACAGCGGCACGATGCCGAGCAGCACGGCCAGCATCTCGGTCAAGGCCTGCCCGCGAGCACTCATGGCGCGAGGAGGCGTGGCGGCGTGGCGAGGCGCGCCTGCCAGTAGGGTGAATAGAGACTCGGGAGTTCGCGCCGCCTGTCGGGGCGGGGCACTGGACGGGCATGAAACACATGCGCGGAAGCCAGCGCCTTCATGGACCCGGGTGATGGGTCCGAGACGCGGACGATCGGCGCCTCGAGCTCGAGATCGAGGCGCAGATCATTCTGCAGTGTGGGCTCGAGTCGCGCCACCTCACGCATCGCCGGCAGGCCGCGCGACAGTCGCGAGATTCGCAGGTCGCGCATCGCAGCGCGCGAAGTACGGCGGTTCACCCGGTGGCTGCCACCGTGATGACCGCGCAGCGATGTGGCCCGCCCCTGTTCCGCGGCGCCCCAGCCGATCGAGAATGCCTCCCGCCAGCCAAAGAGAGTGCGCTGGTGCAGGGCAAAGGTATCCATGCCGCGCCAGGTATCGAAGCCAAGGAGGTCGGTGCCACCACGCTTCTCGAGACGCACTATGACGGGCACTCTGAAGGCCGCCCCGCGATCGGCGGTGAAGCGGTCGAGTGAACGGACGACCACCTCTTTCTGTCGTCCGCGCTGCGCGCCGCCATGAACGCGGGTGAACCCGGTCCAACGCGCGATGTGCGTGCTCATGAGTGCCGTGCCGCGCGTACTCAACGACGCTCCGGGGTAGTTGTCGGCGGCGGTGCGCTGGGCGAGCTCGAGAGCCGCCGGAGCCGTGGCGAGGTGCAAGGCATCGGCGGCACGCGCGAAATCAGCTGTGAACAGGGCAAGGGTGCCTTCGCCTCCGGCGAGCAGTGGTTGCGAGGCGCGGTTGATTCCGCTCATGACGTTTCGCAACCCGCTGGTCGCCGGCCCGAGATATGGCACGAAGCGGGTGATGCGGTTTGCCCGGTCGACAGTGCGGGTCATGTAGGTGAGCCATGACCGCAGGCTGACCGACTGGGCCATGGCGACCTGGTTGGCGACGATTGCGCGGTTCATGTAGCTCTCGAAATTGAGCACGCGCGCTTCGAAAGTGGCGGCCGACAGCGCCGCGGCATCTGCGGAATCGATGAGACGCCGCTTCTGCGCGACGAGCCGGCCGCTCTCGTGCACGAGCAGGGTGGCCGCCGCCAGGCACGCGAGCAGAGCGAGAGTGAAAGCCACCGCAGCTCCACGTTCGTGCCGCACGGCCTACTGCTCGAAGTCCTGCAGGGTCTTTTGCGACTGACCCTCGGTATTGGAGCGTTGCTGCGCCTGATTGACGGCGCCGCGCGCGCCACCGGAATTGGCGCCCGCGAGCGCCGACGCCGCGACCGATGTCTGGCCCCGCACGATGTCGCCGAAGGCGGTGTAAACGCCGATCGCAGCGACGGCGATGAGCGCCACGATGATGATGTACTCGGTCATGCCCTGACCGCGGGAAACGCACTTCGATGTCATGTGAATACCCTCCGCACTGTCGAGGCTTCATTGAATGCGCGGGCGATCGCAAAAGCACGCCGAGAAACGGTGGTCTTTACGGCGAAATCCGCGCGCGCCACACTCGCGGCATGCGATCCCGCCTGCAACTCGCCTGCCTCCTCGCCACCTGCGTGGCGGCCAGCCATGCCGCACCCCCTCCCGAGGCAGTGCAGGTCGTCGAAGAACTGGGTCTGAAGGTGGATTCAGTGCCGTCCCGCGAGCGGCCGGGCTGGCGAGCGCTGCGCAAGATCGTCGTCAGCGCAGGAATCGGGCCCGATGCCGCAGGGCTGTTGAGTGCGGTTGCTGCGGGCGCGCAAGTCCTCGTGACTTCGACCCGTGCGCAAGCGCTGCAGGCTGCGCCCGACGCCGATGCGTTTCTCGGCTACTGCGACGCGGAGTTGCTCGCTGCTGCACCCAGGGCACTCTGGGTGCAGTCCTTTTCGGTCGGTGTCGAGAGTTGCGTAGCGCTGCCTGCGATCCACGAACGCGGCATCACCGTCACGAACATGCAGCGCGCGCTTGCACCGCCGATGGCAGAACATGCAATGGCACTTCTCCTCGCACTTGCGCGCCAGCTGGATACCTACATCGTACGGCAAGCGAGCGGTACCTGGGATGATTCACCGGGTCGCGGTGCACCGATCCGCGTGCTCGCCGGCAAGACCCTGCTCGTCGCCGGCCTTGGCGGAATCGGCACGGAAGTGGCGCGCCGCGCGCACGCCCTCGGCATGCACGTTGTTGCGACACGTGCATCCGATCGACCTGGCCCGCCCTTCGTCGAGTACGTGGGCAGACCCGGTGAACTCCTCGCCCTCGCTGCGCGCGCCGATGCAGTGGTCGCTGCGCTGCCGCTGACGGCCGCAACGCACGGTCTGTTCGATGCGAAGTTCTTCGCGGCCATGAAGCGAGGCGCGTACTTCGTGAATCTCGGTCGCGGCCAGAGTGTCGTCAGCGGCGATCTTCTCGTTGCGCTGCAATCCGGCCAGGTGGGCGGTGCCGGGCTCGATGTGACGGACCCCGAGCCCCTGCCGCGCGATCATCCCCTGTGGCATGCGCCGCGCATCATCATCACGCCACACATGTCCGCGACCACCGATGACGACCCTCACTACCGCCGCCTGATCGTGCGCGAGAACCTGCGCCGCTGGCAGACGGGTGAGGCGCTGCTGTCGGTGGTCGATGTCGAGCGCGGTTACTGATCGTGCCTGCTTGCTGGGTCGGTGACAGTTCCCTCGACTACGAATGCCAGGGTGACGCGCGCCACCCGGCGCTGCTGCTGCTGCACGCGCTCGGCAGCTCGCTGGCGATGTGGGACGCACAGATCCCGGCTTTCGCAGCGCACTTTCGCGTCGTGCGCCTTTCCCTGCGCGGACACGGAGCGTCGCCGTTCACCGGCCCACCCGAACCCGACATTGCCGCGATCACCGACGACGCGTGTGCCCTCCTCGATGAGCTCGGCATCGAGCGCGCGCACTGGTGCGGCCTTTCACTCGGCGGCATGGTTGCGATGTGCGCAGCGTACCGTCACCCGGGGCGGGTGAGCCGGCTCGTGCTCGCGAGCACCACGGCGCACATGCCACCCCCTGACGCATGGTCGCAGCGGATCGCTCTCGTGCGCGAACAGGGCATGAGGCCGCTCGCGCAGGCGACCATGCAGCGCTGGTTCACACCCGTCTTTCACCGCGACAATCCGCACGAGGTGATGCGCACCCAGGGCATCTTTCTCGGCACCGACCCATCGGGTTATGCGGCCGCGAGCGCTGCGATCCGCGACATGGACCAGCGCGCGATGCTGCAGGGGATTTGCGCTCCGACTCTCGTAATTGGTGGATCCGGGGACGTCGGGGTCCCACCGGACCGTGCGGCTGAACTGCAGGCGGCCATTCCCACCGCGCGTCGCGTGATTCTGGAGGCCGCCCATCTCTCGAACATCGAAGCCCGCAATGCCTTCAATGCGGCCGTGCTCACGCATCTTGGCGTCAGTTCGTGAGACGGCGCGTGAACTCGCCGAAGTAGTTGGGCTCCACGGGTGGCTCGCCCTCCGCGGCCACAGGCAGTGTGAGCGTGATCTCGAGTCCCCCTGCCGCCAGATTGCGGGCGCTTGCGGTCCCGCGGTGCAGGCCCATCGCGCGTGCCACGATCGCAAGGCCGAGG
Organism: Pseudomonadota bacterium; assembly: GCA_963204795.1. Lineage (GTDB taxonomy): Bacteria > Pseudomonadota > Gammaproteobacteria > Steroidobacterales > Steroidobacteraceae > CADEFQ01. The sequence goes on from CAUJHX010000231.1 coordinate 10,220, forward strand.
CCCGAACCGTCGGGGTGTCGGGTGCGCGCGTCGCCGACGCGGGTGAAAGGTTCGAAGATGTGCTCGAGCGCGTCCGCCGGCACACCGGGCCCGCGATCCTGCACGACGATGGTAGCCTCACGGCTGCCAGCGCGCAGGTGGATGTCGATGTGTGTTCCCTCGGCAGTGTGGTGGATCGCATTGCGCAGCACGTTCTGCAAAGCGCTGCCGAGGATCATCGGATTGCCGTGGACCAGCGCAGGCGTGCCCTCTGTGCCGCACAGCTCGAGCACGCATTGCCGTTGCGCCGCCTCGAGGCGTGCATCCTCGACCACCTCTTCGACGAAGGGCGCCAGCTCGATCACCTGGAACTTGGGCGGACTCGCCATGGCATCGAGCCGCGAGAGGTTCAGGATCGAGCCGATCATGTGATCGAGCCGGTCGGCCTGGTGCTGCAGCCTCGCGATATCGGCTGCGAGGCGGTTCTCCGGGTCGCGTCGGCGCAGCAGCTCGAGCGCGACATTCAGGCGGGCGAGCGGTGTGCGCAGTTCGTGCGACATGTCGCGCACGAGCTGGTCGCGCGCCTTGACGAGGTGCTCGAGTCGCCCGGCCATCGCGGTGAAGTCGCGCGCGAGCGCGCCCAACTCGTCGCTGCGCGCGATGACGCGCGCGCTCACCTCGGGCGCTGCGAGCCCGGCGGCGAATGAGCGTGTCGCGCGGGCGAGTTCGCGCACCGGCCGACTGAAACTGCGGGCCAGTATGCCCGCGACGGCACCGCTCACGAGGATGGCGAGCGCGATCAACAGGAGAGGCAGTTCCCGGATGCCCAGCCGGTTCCACCAGGATGGGTCGCGCTCGACGAGATACACTGCAAAGCGCCGGCCGTCCGGCAAGCGGATCTGCGGAACCCATCGCGATGTGTAGAGGGACGGTGAAGCCTCCCCTGGATCCGGCTTCAGGATGGCGGGCGTGCGCGACGCAAGTCCAGGCGGCACCATACGACCGAGGAAGTCGATTCCCGAAGCATCCACGATCAGGGGCTGCATGTCGCCCGGCCTTGCATCCTCCGCCCGCAACCAGTCGCGCAGCGCAACCTCGCCTCCCCGATCGATGGCCGCTGCGGCTCCCGCAGCGACGTGCGCGGCGTCATTGCCCGCAAGGCGCTCGATGCGCTGGCTCACCATCAGGAAACTGACCACCGTGCCGAGCCCGAGCATGACAAGGCTTGCAATGCCCACGATCAGGAAGATCCGGCCGTAAACGCTCTTCACGGCGGTTCCCCCGGATCCATCGCGTAGCCGGCGCCGCGTACACCACGGACTTCAGGCGCACCCTCACCGAGCTTGCGGCGCAGATTCGCGACATGCGTGTCGACACTGCGATCGAAGGCCTCGAGTGGACGGCCGAGCGCGCGCTCACACAGTTGCTGGCGGCTCACTACCATTCCCGCAGAGCGCATCAATTCCTCGAGCACGCGCGC
>CAUJHX010000232.1 GCA_963204795.1 Pseudomonadota bacterium
GACGGCGCCACCGCGCGAGTCCGCGTCCAGGCCGGCGAACACTGGAACGACTTCGTGCACTGGTCGCTGGTCGAAGGCTTCAGCGGGCTCGAGAATCTGGTGCTGATACCGGGCGCGGTCGGCGCGGCGCCGATCCAGAACATCGGCGCCTACGGCACGGAAGTGCGCGAGTTCATCGTCGAAGTCGAGGCCTGGGACCGTGAGGCGGACCACTGGACACGCCTCGACAACGCACAGTGCGCGTTTGCCTACCGCGATTCGGTTTTCAAGCGCGAGTACGACCGCTATGTCGTCACCGCCGTCACCTTCGCATTGCCGCGCCAGCATGCGCCGCGAATGGAGTACGCGGGTGTGCGCGAGGAACTTGCCAGCATGCGCGTGACGAGCCCGACCCCGTCGACGCTGGCCGAGGCGATCACGCGCCTGCGCAGGCGCAAGCTGCCTGATCCGGCACAGATCGGCAATGCCGGCAGTTTCTTCAAGAATCCCCTGGTCGACGATGCGATGGCGCGAGTCTTGCGTCGCGAGCACCCTGATCTGCCGGCCTGGCCGGGAGAGGCCGGCAAGACCAAGATCTCCGCCGCATGGCTCATCGAACGTGCCGGTCTCAAGGGCGCGCGCAACGGTGACGCCGGCATGTCCGATCGCCATGCGCTGGTGCTCGTCAACCACGGTCGTGCCAGCGGCGCGCAGTTGTGGACGTTTGCGCAGCGCGTGCGCGACACGGTGCGTGAGCGATTCGGTGTCGAGCTGGAGCCGGAGCCGCGGGTCGTGTGAGCTGGCGTCAAGGCCTCACGCCGGATCACCTGCACCCGTCATGGCACCGGGCGCATTGATTCGCATACCGAAATCGTGCATATAGTGGGGCCGGACTGCTGGCTTGAACACCCGAAGACAGAAGGCATGACAATGACCGGCACACCTGTCCAGCGCATGGTGCCACCGACGCCGCTCCACGATACGACCTCGTTGTCGACCCTGCCGATCGGCGCATTGCACGGGCGGCTGATTTTCCACACCAACGAACTCGACGAAGCGCGTGAAAAGGTAACCGCGCTTTATACGCGTCATCGCCTCGACTTCATCGGCCGGGACCGGCGACTCGACACCTATTTTTATCATATCCCCCTGCCGCGAGCCTCGGTGAACTGCCTCGGATACGGCTCCGACATGATCATCGAGCCCGGCGACCTGCAGAGCTTCTTTTTGATACAGACTCCGGTGCACGGCGCGATGCACGCTGTCTGTGGCACGCAGTCGATCCATTCCACTCCCGAGCTCAGCTCCGTCCTCAGTCCGGCGGTGCCCGTGAGGATGAGCTGGCGTGCGAACTGCTGGCAGGTGCAGGTGCGGCTGGACCGGGCACTCATCGAGCAGTGTCTCAGCAACGCGCTGGAACGACCCCTCAGCGAGCCGGTCATTTTCGAGCTCGGCATGGACATGAGCAGTCCGGCCGGGGTGTCGTGGTGGAACACGGTGAAGTATGTCGCAGAGCAGGCGCACCTCGTCGCAGACCTGCCGCATGCCACCACTGTGCTGCGCCAGCTCGAGCACCTGCTGGTGAACTCGCTCCTATACCTGCAACCGCACAACTACAGCGATCAGTTGCTGAAGCGTGAACGGTGCATCGTGCCGCGCCACGTCAAGCGTGCGGAAAGCTACATTGTCGACCACTACAACGAGAGCATCTCGATCGAGGATCTCGCGAAACACTGCGGGGTCAGCCTGCGCACGTTGTACCGCGGTTTCCAGGAGTTCCGTCACCTCTCCCCGATGCAGCACCTGAAGACGACCCGGCTCGACATGGTGAACAGGATGCTGCGTGCGGCTGATCCGTCAGACAGCGTCACGCGCATCGCGCTCGAAGCCGGTTTCAGGCAACTCGGCCGTTTTGCGGTCGAGTACCGGCGACGCTTCGGCGAGTGCCCGTCTGCAACGCTCAGGAACTGCTCCTGATCTGACGGGCGTACGACCCGTCCAGCCATGGACGGGTTGTACGATTTCTGCCGGCCCTGTTCCGGGGCTGCCAGTTTGATCGCAGGGGGATGACACTCCGCTGTCAATTCGGCATGCGACGATTTTCAATGCGGGCAGATCAATGGGGGAAACAGGGCGGCCTGGCAGCGTGTCCCCTTGTACCAGCCGACACGCCACGACCCACCGGCCGCCGATTTTGTCGCATACCGGACGGAGAACTGTCATGCCTGTCAGAAGAAGAGCACCACTCGCAACAATGCATCCCGCCCGTCTGTTGCTGCTCGGAGCATCACTGGGCCTGGCGACGCCTGTGATTGTCCATGCACAGGACAAGCCGGGAAGCACCGACTGGCTCGTCGAGGAAATTACGATCACGGCGCGCAAACGCGAGGAAGGGCTGCAGTCGACTCCGCTGTCCGTATCCGCATATTCCGGTGACAGCCTCGAGTACCGCGGTGTCAACAAGATAGACGGCATCGCCAATTTCACGCCGAACCTGACCTTCGGCAACAGCCCCACCTTTGGCGGCGCCAGCAACAGTGCGGCGATCTACATCCGTGGTATCGGCCAGAAGGAATTCGTTCCGACCGTGGACCCGGGCGTGGGGCTCTACGTCGACGGCGTCTACATCGCGCGTTCGGTCGGCGGGATCCTGGACCTGATCGACATCGAACGTGTCGAAGTCCTGCGCGGACCACAAGGCACCCTGTTCGGGCGCAACACGATCGGCGGCGCCATTTCGATCACCACGCGCAAGCCGGACGAAGAGCTGTCGGGGCGCATCTCGGCCACCTACGGCGTGGACAATCGAATCGACGTCATCGGCTCGGTGAACGTCCCGTGGAGCGACTCCTTCTTCAGCACCTTCTCGGTCGGACATCTGAGCCAGGACGGCTACGTCGAACGCGACGATGGCGTCGATCTGGGCGATGAGAACACCCTGACGGGGCGCGCTGCATTCCGCTGGCTCGCGTCCGAGGCAGTGGAAGTGAATTTCTCGGTGGAGGGTACGCGCGACCGCGAGAACGGTCCCGCCTTCAAGCTGATCGGCATCGACAAGGGACCGGTGATCAACCGCGCCACCGGGCTGGTCGACAACAACACGCCGCCGATGGTCGTGATCCACAACCAGCTGGCCAGCTTCATGGCCGGCTGGCCGGCTCCCGGACTTGGCGGCCCGGATGCCTATCCACCCTGCGTGTTCCTCCCCAATGCAATACCGGGCGTGCCATCGACCACCAACCCGGCAGTGCCCGCCTGCTATGACGATCGCTACATCCGTGGTGGCGATCACAACTCGGGCACGGCACCGGCCTTTTCCGACAACGACATGTGGGCCGCAAACTTCACGGTGGACTGGCAGATCAGCGATGCGCTCAGCGCCAAGTCCATCACCGCATACCGCAAGCTCGATGCCGATTTCTCGCGCGATGGCGATCATTCCCCCTTCGCGATCTCGGCCTACCTCGATCACATGGATCTGGATCAGCTGTCACAGGAATTCCAGCTGAACGGCAATTCGCTGGACAGCCGACTGAAGTGGGTCCTCGGGCTGTACTACTTCGAGGAATCAGGTGACAACGAAAACCTGCTCGATTTTGTGATGTCGCAATTCCGCAGTGGTGGTGCCATCGACAACCGGTCCTGGGCGGCATTCTTCCAGGGCACCTACGACCTCACAGACAAATGGCATCTCACGGCGGGCCTGCGCTATACGGACGAGGAGAAGAAATTCAGACCCGACCAGGTCATCCTGCTGAACAAGTTTGCCGGCAGTGGTCATCCACTGCTGGACGCGCCCTTCATGCAGGCCGGCGAACGCATCCTGCCCTACCTCTGGAAGACGCAGACCATCGAGGAAGTCACCCCGATGATCAACCTCTCGTACGACTGGGCCGAAGACCTGATGGTATACGGGAGCTACTCGGAGGGATTCAAATCAGGCGGCTTCACGCAGCGCGTATTCCCGCCGATCGTTGCCGGGTTCACTGCGCCGGCCGGCACGCCGGACATCGACCTGATCCCCGAGTTCCAGCCCGAGTTCGTCAAGGTGTACGAACTCGGCCTGAAGTACGCGACTCCGGGACGCCGCCTGCGCGTGAACGGTGCCGTGTTCTCCACCAAGTACGACGATCTCCAGGTGCAGGTTTTCACCAGCGTTGCACCCGTCACGAAGAACGCCGCGAGTGCGACCATCAACGGGTTCGAACTCGAAATGCAGGCCGTGCCTGCCGACGGCTGGTTCGCCGAAGCCGCAGTCGGCTATCTGGATGCCAAGTATGACGAACTCGACACCCTGGAAACCCGGCTGTTCAAGAACGACAAGTTCGAGCGTGTGCCAAAGTGGAGTGTGAGCGCAGCGCTGTCGAAGGAGTTCGCGCTGGCAGACACCAGCACGCTGACGCCACGCATCGACTGGTCGTGGCGCAGCAAGATTTACAATGATTCGTTCAACGCGCCGCTGCTCACGCAATCCAGCTACCAGCTGCTGAACATGAACCTCACATTCACCGACAGGAACGACCGTTTCGATGTTGTTGCCGCGGTCGAGAATCTCACTGATGAGGAATACATGATCACTGGCGTGTGGGGCGCCGCGATGCAGTCGATCGAAGGCGTGTTTGCGAGGGGTCGGGAGTATTCGCTGACGGTGCGCGCCCGCTTCTAGGTCACCGCAACGGGAGCCCATCCGTACGCTGATTCGCGCGAACTGGCGTATGGATGGTCTCTGCGCACCCGCGCCGATGTGGCATGCTGTGCCCGAAGGGGCCCGATCAAATGGCATTCGACAGCATCGAGCATGTCATGGAGCGTTGCGCGCAGTTCGGCTACGTGATGGACCGCACGCTCGCGACCACGGTCTATCTCGCCACCCGGCTGTGCAAGCCGCTGTTCCTCGAAGGCGAGCCCGGTGTTGGCAAGACGGAACTCGCGAAGGTCATGGCGCTCGCGCAGGGCGCAGAGCTGATCCGCTTGCAGTGCCATGAGGGTCTTGACGTCGCCACTGCGGTGTATGAGTGGAACTACCCGCGGCAGATGCTCGAAATCCGCCTGCAGGAGGCACGAGGGGTCGAACGCACGCACATCGGCGAGAGCATTTTTTCGCCATCCTTCCTGCTCGAACGCCCCCTGTTGAAGGCGATCCGTATCGCACCCCCGCGACGTGCGCTGCTGCTGATCGACGAAATCGACCGCTCCGACGAGGAGTTCGAGGCGTACCTGCTGGAGCTCCTGTCCGACTTCCAGATCAGCATCCCCGAGATCGGCACGATCAAGGCGGTAGAGCCACCCCTGGTGGTCCTGACCTCAAATCGTACCCGTGCGCTGCACGACGCGCTGAAGCGCCGCTGTCTGTATCACTGGATCGATTACCCCGACTTCGCACGCGAGACCGCCATCGTCAGGGCGCGCGTGCCTGGCATCGCCCAACGGCTTGCCGCTCAGGTCTGCGGTTTCATGCAATGGCTGCGCACGCAGGACCTGCAGAAAAGCCCCGGTGCCGCAGAAACCGTCGACTGGGCGCGAGCCCTGATTGCACTCGGGATCGGGGAGCTGGACCCGGCAACCATCACCGATACGTTGGGATGGATCCTCAAGGACAGGGCCGACATCGCCACGATCCGCAATCACGACCTCACTGCCGTCGTTGATCGTATCGCGCTCGCCTGACAGTGATGGGCTCGTACAGCTTCCTGCAGCATCTCGTGCAGTTCGCCCGGCAGCTGCGCCTGGCGGGACTCGCAACATCACCGGCTGCAGTGATCGATCTGTGCCAGTCACTGGAACATATCGACATCGCGCGCCGCGACGACGTGCGCGCTGCCGCGCGTGCGACGCTGGTTCATGACCGGGAACACCTCCAGGCGTTTGAAGAGGCCTTCGACGCCTACTGGATGGCTGGGGAGGAGGCGCCGGATTTCGCGCTGCCCGCGTGTCGGGATGAAACCGCGTCACCTGGACCGCGAACGGATCCGGCAGGGGAGACCGAATTGCTGTTCGACAGTGACTCTGCGCCCACGCGGGAGAAGCGCGGCGACGCGCAAGCTGCGGACTGCGTTGCCGCCAGTCTGGTCGACGTGATCGCCCATCGCGACCTCGGCAGCCTCGATGAACGGGAATTGCGGCTGGCCCACCAGCACGTGCGCGAAATGGTGCGCGGTCTCGCCAATCGCCCCGGGCGCCGCTACCACCTGCCGCGAAGTCGACGCGGGGAGCTGGACCTGCGCGCCAGCCTGCGTCGCAGCCTGCGCCACGGGTTCGATGCAATCGAGATCGCTTGTCGCAGGCGCCGGATCCGCAAGTTGCGCCTGCTGCTGCTGTGCGATGTCAGCGGCTCGATGGCGAGATACAGCAGCTTCTTTCTGACGTTCATGCAGGCGCTGGGCGACGAATTGCCTGATGTCGAAGCAGCCGTTTTCGGCACCCGGTTGACCCCCATCACCGGGTTGCTGCACCAGCGCGATCCCGTGCGATCGCTGGCTGTCCTGGGGGCGGTACTGCAGGGTTGGGGAAGTGGTACCGACATCGGTCGCGCCATCGGCGAGTTCAATGAGCGCTTCGCCCACCGCATGGTGCGCTCACGCACCGTGGTGGTGATCCTGAGTGACGGTTGGGATCGTGGTGACCCGCAGGGCATGCGCGCCGCAATGGCCGGCTTGCGCGGCTGGGTCGACACGCTGGTCTGGCTCAACCCCTTGCTCGGCCAGCACGGATACCAGCCGCTGTGTCGCGGCATGCGCACGGCCTTGCCCTATCTCGACCACTTCCTGCCAGCACACAACCTCACGAGCCTCGCCCATGCCGTGGCGAGGCTGCGCGGGGTGTGATTCGCGCGCTTACAGTTTGCCGAGCGCCCGCAGGACTCTTTCAGGCGTGATCGGCAACTCGGTGATGCGAACTCCGATCGCGTTGTACACCGCGGCGGCAATCGCGGCCGCCGGAACAGTCACGCACTGCTCGGAAAGGCTCTTGGCACCGAAGGGTCCCGAAGGCTCGTTGGTCTCGACGAAGATACTCTCGATCACGCGCGGCATTTCCACCGCTGTCGGCATCTTGTAATCGAGAAAGTCTGCCGACAGGCAGGCACCGTTATCCTGGTCGAATACCAGGTTTTCCATCAAGGCATAACCCAGGCCCTGCTGAATTCCACCCTCGACCTGCCCTTCGGCACCGTTCGGGTTGATCAGCCGACCCAGATCGTGGGCGTAGACGCAGCGCAGTACCTTGACCTGGCCAGTCTCGGTATCAACCTCGACTTCGGCGAACATCGCGGCGGCGGGCGACGGGTTCTCGGGCGGTGCGAGGCTCGAGGAACCCATGATCGTGCCCTTGTACTGTGGCGGTGACGAGGGTCGTGGTCCGGCGAGGGTATCCTTGATGAACGGCGTCTCGGCCACGCGTATGACTTCGGTCAGCGCCAGGCTGCTCTGTGGTGAACCCTTGACGCGGACCTGGGCGTCAATCATCTCGAGATCGTCCGGATTGGCTTCCAGCAACCCTGCCGCGATCTCGAAGACGCGCTTCTTTGCCTCGGCGGCGGCCGCCTTGATGGCCAGGCCCGAGGAATACGTGACCCGGCTTGCGTGGGTGGGTGCATCGAAAGGCACCGTGTCGGTGCTGGCGCTGACGAGACGCACCTTGTCGACGCCGATGCCCAACTCCGCCGCAGCAATCTGCGACAGTGCGGTGATCGCACCCGAGCCGATATCCACCGTGCCGGTCGCCACATCCGCAGTGCCGTCCCGGTTCAGTTTCACGATCGCACCGGTGTGTTCGTAGATGTCCGGGAAACCCATGCATCCGCTTACCCAGATTCCCTGCGTTCCGACGCCGATACCCCGCTTGCGCACACCGGAACTGCTGCCCGCAGGCTTGCGCGTCGCCCAGCCGATGCGCTCGGCCCCTCGCCGCAGGGCTTCCTCGTAGCCGTACGAATTCAGCGTCCAGGCCGGGTTGAATGGATGCGGGTCACCCTTGCGGAGGGCGTTCCTGATGCGAAATTCAATCGGGTCCAAGCCCAGCTTTTCGCAGATCTCGTCGATCTGGGACTCGACGGCAAAGCAGCCCTGTGGGGCGCCGTAACCGCGGTAGCCACCTCCAATGATGTTGTTCGTGTAGACGGTGAAGCCTTCCCATTTCTTGTTCGGGCACCGGTACGGGAACGTCATGCCGAACAGGCCGTGCACCATGATGACCTGGGCGCCGTGTGTGGCGTGTGCTCCCGAATCGAGAATGCTTTTCGCCTGGCGTGCGGTGATCGTCCCATCCGCCTTCACGCCGGTCTTGAGCCACATCTTGATCGGATTGCGCGTGGTGCAGATGAAGTCTTCGTAGCGCGTCTGCTCGATCCGCACCGGACGGCGCGTCTTCTGGCTGAGCAATGCCGCCAGCGGCTCGATGTACCCCATGTCCAGCTTGCCACCGAAACCGCCACCGATGTACGGCGGCTTCATCACCGTGACCCGGCTTTCATCGATGCCAAGCGCATAGGCGAGCTTTTCGCGCAGGCCGAAGATGTGCTGCATCGAAGAGTGCACCGTGAAGTGCCCGTCGCGATCACAGTCGATGACGCAGACCCGTGGTTCCATGTAGCAGGTGTGCACGCGCTGCGTCTGGTAGACACCCTCGAAGATGTGATCCGCCTCGGCAAAGCCGGCTTCGACATCGCCGAACTCGAAGCTCGGGTTCTTGGCGATGTTGCGGGCGACGCCGTCGTGCAGTTGCGGTGCGCCGTCCGCCATCGCCTGTTCCGGATCGAAGACTGCCGGCAATTCCTCGTAGTCGACGTCGATCAGCGCCAATGCCGCTTCGGCAATTGCCTCGCTGATTGCGGCCACGGCCGCCACCGGTTGCCCGGCAAAACGGACGTGATCACCCAGGATCAACATGTCGCGAATCAGTGTCTCGCCATCCGAAGGCACGAAATACACCGGGCAGAACGGGATCTGCGGCACGTCGCGCGCTGTCAATATGGCTTTGACGCCGGGGAGGCGCTGCGCCTCGCTCGTGTCGATACGGCGCACACGCGCATGTGCATAGGGACTGCGCAGCAGTTTCCCGTGCAACATGCCAGGCAGGTTCACGTTCACGGGGTACCCGCGCCCTCCGGTCACCTTGTCGAGGGCATCCGGCCGGGTGACGCTCTTTCCGATCAGGTCTGCTCCGCCCATGGGATCTCTCCTTTCCGCCGCTCAGCTTCCCGCCGCCATTTTTATCGCGTCCACGATCTTCGTGTAGCCGGTACAACGGCAGAGGTTGCCGGCAATCGCGTGCCGGATCTGCTCTTCATCCGGTTTGGGTGTCCCGGCCAGCAGCTCTCGCGCAGACATGATCATGCCGCAGGTGCAGTAGCCACACTGGACGGCACCGGCGCGGATGAACGCATCCTGCAGCGGATCGAGGCGATCACCGTTTCCCAATCCCTCGATGGTGGTGACGGCACTGCCGTCCACCGACAGCGCATAGACCGCACAGGCATAGACGCTGTTTCCGTCCACGTGCACCGTGCAACAGCCGCACGCGCTGGTATCGCAGCCGCGCTTGGTCCCGTAAAGACCGAGCTCATCGCGCAATACGCGCAGCAAAGTGGCATCGGCTGAGACCTGCAGCTCGTGCCGCTCACCGTTGACCGTCAGGACCAGTGTCTTTTTCATTCCGGCAGCTCCCCTTCAGACCAGCCTGTCGATCGCGCGCTGCAACGCCCTGCGCACATACACCTTGCCCATCGCCGCGCGGTATTCCGCCGAACAGCGATGATCGGACATCGGCTTGATTTCCGTTCCGATGGCCTCGGCCGCGCGCTGGAAGAGCTCCTCGCTCGCGGTCGCACCTTTCAGTACCGCTTCCGCCGCCGCAGACCGTATGTGGGTTGCATTGAGCCCGCCACCGAGCACGACTCGCGGGTCGCTGATACGCCGGGAGGCATCCATCGTCACGCGTACTGCCACTCCGATCAGTGCCAGGTCGTTCGCGTTGGTCTCGAGCTTCAGGTACGCGCTGGCGGTGCGCGCTGCCGGACGCGGCACGAATACGCTCGAGATGTATTCCCCTGGCGCCAGCGAGTTCGTGAAGAGGCCCGTGTAGACGCCCGCCAGCGGCAGCTCACGCGACGCAACGCCGGTGCCTGTGATCACCACGGCGTCGAGTGCGAGCAGCGCGGCTGGTACGTCAAAGAAAGGTACCGATGCGGCAATCGAACCACCAATCGTCGCCATGTTGCGGATCTGTGGCGGAGGGCAGGCGAGGGCATCACGCAGCGCACCGAATGCCGGCGCATCGATGCCCGGCATTTTCCCGAGACGGGTGAAATTGACCGTTGCGCCAACCCGCCATCCACGGTCGTCGGCAGACACCGTGTCGAGACCCATGCGGCGCAGGTCGACGAGTGCCTGCACGCCACTCAGCAGGCCGCGTGCCTCCAGACCGTGGACGAAGGTGCCACCTGCAACGAACAGTGCCCCATCTGCATAAGTCTCGAATACACTGGACAATTCGGCGGCCGACTGCGGCCGGCAGAATTCCTTCAGTTCAGGTAACGCCATTGTTCTCGCTCCTGCGTGGCTGCGGGGGGATTATAGGGTCGCCATCACGCTGTCTGGACGGATGTTGTCAGGCTGAAACAGCTAACGGCAAGTACTGCACAGTCTGCTGCACTGGGCGCATAGCCAGCCGCGCCCGTCACTCCCGGGGGTGCGCGCACGCACGGCTCAGCTCATACACGCAGATACTGACCGACGTCGCAACGTTCAGCGATTCGAGCGCGTTGCTGCCCGCGATGCTGAATGTCATGGTACCGGGTGCATCCAGCTGTTCGCGCGGCACTCCGTGCGCTTCGTTGCCGAATAGATAGCAGTCGAACTGGTGGAACTGCGGCGATGGCAGCGGCGTGCCGTGCATGTCGAGACAGGCGATGCGCGGGAACCGGTCGCGCAAGGCGTTGAGATCAATGTCCACCTCGATGGGAGTGTGAAAGATTGCGCCGACGCTGGCGCGCAGGACCTTCGGGTTGTACGGATCGACACTTCCCGGACCCAGCAGGCAGCGGAACCTTCCAAACCACGCCAACGTGCGCAGGATGGTGCCGAGATTGCCGGGGTCCCGGATTTCGTGCAGGTACACGGCGCGTTCGCCGGCCTGCGGTGTGCCCGCTCGCAGCATGGGTACCAGCGCCACGATGCCCTGCGGCGTCTCGGTTGCCGACAGCTCTTTCATGCGGCGTTTGCTGACGACATGCGTCTCGAACGGGCTGCGCCATGCGGCGCGCTCCTCCGAGACGTACAGCCTGCAGTTCCTGAGCTGAGGGTTGGTCGTCGCGGCCTTCTGCAGCTCGAGCACCAGATGCTCGCCCTCCACGAGGTAATGACCGAGCTGCTCGCGATACTTCTTCTGGTGCAGCTTCCCGAGATCGTCAAATTTCATCGGTGCTCCGACAGTGATCGTGCCACCGCCTCGGCCACTTTGATGCCATCGACTCCCGCGGACAGAATGCCGCCGGCGTAGCCAGCGCCTTCGCCCGCCGGATACAGGCCGCGCACATTGAGGCTCTGCAGTGTCCCGGCATCGCGCGTGATTCGCACCGGCGAGGACGTGCGTGTTTCCACGCCCGTCAGTACGGCGTCGTCGCGATCGAAGCCACGGATCTGCCGACCGAATGCCGGCAGCGCAGCGCGGATTGCGTCGATGGCATAGGCCGGCAGCGAGGCTCCGAGATCACCGAGACGCACACCGGGCTGGTAGGAAGGCGCGACGTCGCCCAGCTGCGTCGAAGGTTTGCCGCGCAGAAAGTCACCCACGAGCTGGGCCGGCGCACTGTAGTCGCCGCCACCGGACTCGAAGGCACGCGATTCGAGCTGCTCCTGCAGATCGATGCCAGCCAGCGGCCCGCCGGGAAAATCCCGCTCCGGATCGATACCGACGACAATGCCCGCGTTGGCATTGCGCTCGTTGCGCGAGTACTGGCTCATGCCGTTGGTCACCACGCGCCGGAGCTCGGAGGTGGCGGCGACCACGGTGCCGCCGGGACACATGCAGAAGCTGAATACCGGGCGGCCATTGCCCGCGTGATGCACCAGCTTGTAGTCGGCGGCGCCGAGTTCAGGATGCCCTGCATGCCTGCCGAGTCGCGCGCGATCGATCATGGACTGCGGATGCTCGATGCGAAGGCCGATGGCGAAGGGTTTGGGCTCGATGAACACATCCCGTCGCTGCAGCATCCGGAAGGTATCGCGCGAGCTATGGCCGGGCGCCAGCACGACATGCGTGCTGCGCAGCGCTTCGCCGCTCTCCAGCACCACGCCCCCGATTCTGCCGTTTTCGGTCACGAGATCGACGACCTTCTGCCCGAAGCGCACCTCGCCTCCGAGCGAGATGATTGCCTCGCGCATGCGCGTCACCACGCTGGCGAGACGGAATGTGCCGATGTGCGGCTTGCTGATGTAGAGGATGTCCGCGGGTGCCCCGGCGCGCACGAACTCCTGCATCACCTTGCGACCGTATGACTTCGGGTCCCTGATCTGGCTGTACAGTTTCCCGTCGGAGAACAGGCCTGCGCCACCTTCGCCGAACTGCACGTTCGATTCGGGGGTAAGGATGCGCTTGCGCCACAGGTCCCAGGTGTCCTGGGTGCGCCGTCGTACTTCGCGACCGCGCTCGAGCACAATGGGTTTGAAGCCCATCTGCGCCAGCAGCAACGCAGCGAACAGGCCGCAGGGTCCAAAGCCCACAATCACCGGTCGATACGCAAGCGCAGCCGGGGCCTGCGCGACGGGATGGTAGGTGGTGTCGGGCGCCGGACGAACGTTCTGATCTCCTGCGAGGCGTTCCAGGATGGCCGCCTCGTTGCGCACCCTGACGTCCAGGATGTAGACGAAGCTGATGATGCTGTGTTTCTTGCGCGCATCGAAGCTGCGCTTGAACACCGTGAAATCGATCACGTCCGCGTCGCTCAACCCGAGCCGCCTCACGATGGCGGCACGTAGCGCGTCGGGCGGGTGGTCGAGGGGCAGCGACAGTCCGGTGATGCGGATCACGATGGGGAAGGACGGGTTAGAATGCTGCGAATTGTAAGCTTTCCGGTAGCGTCATGGCCCGTTCCAGGAGCAGTCACCGCTGGATGCAGCAGCATGTCAGTGATCCGTTCGTCAAGCAGGCGCAGAAGGACGGCTATCGCTCGCGCGCCAGTTACAAGCTGATCGAGCTGAACGAAAAGGATCGACTGATCCGCCCCGGGATGCGGGTCATGGATCTGGGCGCAGCGCCGGGCGGCTGGTCGCAGGTCGCTGGCCGCCTCGTCGGCGAAAAGGGTCGCGTGCTCGCCACGGATATCCTGCCCATGAATCCGGTGCGCAACGTGGAATTCATCCAGGGCGACTTCACCGAAGAGTCCGTATTCAACCGGATTCTCGATGCACTGGGGGGTGAGAAGCCCGATCTCATCATGTCCGACATCTCGCCCAACCTGAGCGGCATCGCATCCGCCGATCAGGCTGCGTCGATGTATCTCGTCGAACTGGCGCTCGACATGGCGCGCAAGGTGCTCAAGCCCGGGGGCGGCTTCGTCGCCAAGGTATTCCAGGGCTCGGGTTCGGATGCGTATCTCAAGGAGCTGCGCTCCTCGTTCGAGAAGGTGTCGATCCGCAAGCCCGAGGCATCGCGCTCACGCTCGCGGGAAATCTATGTGGTAGCGAAGGGCTTCAGGGGCTGAGATCGCTCCCATCAACTGCCCGCGCAACTTGCCGACCGACAGCCCGAGACACGTAGAATGGCTACAGGAGATTGGATATGACGCAAGCGCTGCCCATTGCCGCCATCGTCTACGACACGCGTGGCGCCGCCGACGGCCCGATGGCTGACTTCGCCCGCAGCCTGCGCGAGCGCGGCCGCACCGTGCGCGGACTTATCCAGGAGCAAACGCGCGATGGCCCGGGCGGTGCCCGCCGCATGATGCTGACCGATCTCGAGAGCGGTGAACGCTTCGACATCTCCCAGAAGCTCGGTGCGGGAACAGGGCCGGGCTGTGTCGATCCGGGCGTGCTGGCGGCGGCGAGCACCGTACTGCGCCGCGCGCTGGCACAAGGCACCGATCTCGTCATGGTGAGTCGCTTCGGGGAACTGGAAGCGGCAGGTGGCGGCTTTGCCGCCGAGATGCTCGAGCTGATGGGCGAGGGCGTGCCGCTGCTTACTGCCGTTGGTGAAAAATACCTCGAGAGCTGGCGGCGCTTCACGGACGGCGCCGGCGCCGAATTGTCGGCAAACCCCGAGTCGCTCGATGCCTGGTTCGAGTCCCTCGGGAAGTGACAATCATCGACATCGATTTCGGTCGCCTCTATCGCGAGCACGCACTCGCCGCCGCTCGTACGCCGAAGCCTGCGACGGCCTGGGATGCGCGTGCCAGCGAGATGCAGCACAGGGGACGCCAGAGCCGCTATGCGGAGGCATTCATCGCCCGCATGGATCTCACGGGTGCTGCCACCTTGCTCGACGTCGGGTGCGGTCCGGGCACCATCGGGCTGCCCCTGGCCGCCCGGCTTGAGCGCGTGTATGGGCTCGACTACAGCAGCGCGATGCTCGATGCGCTGCGCGCCAATGCTGCCGAGCGCGGGCTCGCCAATATCGAAGCGATCCATCGGGCCTGGGAGGACGACTGGTCAGACGTGCCCGTGTGCGACATCGTCGTGGCGTCGCGCTCCACCAATGTGCAGGACATGACCGCGGCGCTCGTGAAGCTCGACTCCAAGGCTCGCCGCCGTGTCTATCTCACTCATCGTGTCGGTGACCGGCCGTTCGATGGTGGCGCAATCGAAGCGGTGGGCAGGAAGCTGCTGCCGCCACCTGACTACATCTACATCGTGAATATCCTGCATGGCATGGGTATTCACCCACGGCTTGACTACATCGAGAGCGAGTACCGTCTCGCGCCGCCTGCCGACTTCGAGGAACTCGCACGCCGCATCGCCTGGTCACTCGGTGAGCTGACACGCGAGGAGCTCGCGCGGCTGCGCGCCTGGTACGATCGCTCGCCGCCAGGCGCGGGCGAGACAGGTGCGCCGATGCGCTGGGCATTCATCTCGTGGGAAAAATTGTAGCCAGTCGCGCATTGCGCAGTCGGGGCGTTCTCGCCGGGATCAGCTCGGCGCATGCGTTGAACGACATCATGCAGTCGGTGATCCTGGCGCTCTATCCGCTGCTCAAGGGGGAGTTCGACCTCGGCTTCTTCCAGATCGGCGCGATCACACTGACTTTTCAGCTCACAGCTTCGCTGCTCCAGCCCGTGGTTGGCGCGGTCACCGACAAGCATCCGTTTCCGGCGCTCCTGCCGATCGGCGTGGGCTTCTCGCTGAGTGGCCTGCTGCTGCTCGCCGTGGCGCCCAGTTATCCCCTGGTGTTGCTTGCCGTCGGGCTGATCGGCTGCGGCTCTTCGACCTTCCATCCCGAATCCTCGCGCGTTGCGCGCCTGGCGTCGGGTGGCCGCTACGGCTTTGCGCAGTCGGTATTCCAGATCGGCGGCAACGTTGGGCAGGCGCTGGGGCCACTGCTCGCCGCCTTTCTGGTGCTGAAGCACGGCGCGCAAGGCCGCCCGCACGTCGCCTGGTTCGGACTTCTCGCTCTGCTCGCCATCGTGATCCTGCTGCAGGTCAGTCGCTGGTACCGGGCGCATCTCGAGGAGCGCACCGATGAGCGTGAACAAGAGCACCTCATGACCGCTGCTCCACGATTTCCGCCCCGGCTCGTTCGCCGCACCATCGGTGTCCTGCTCGTGCTGATGTTTTCGAAGTTCTTCTATCTGGTGAGTATCAGCAGTTTCTACACGTTCTACCTGATTCACCAATTCGGCGCGTCGACGGGTGCTGCCGCCAAGCTCCTCGCCGTGTTCCTGTTCGCGGTCGCCGCCGGCACCTTGATCGGTGGAGCCCTCGGCGATCGCATCGGGCGGCGGCGGGTGATCTGGTTCTCGATCCTCGGCTGCGCGCCCTTTACCCTGCTGCTGCCGCACGTCGGTTTGGGGCTTACTGTGGCCTTGAGCATCGTCATCGGTCTCACGCTCGCCTCGGCCTTTCCCGCGATCATCGTCTATGCACAGGACATGCTCACCCACCGCATCGGCATGGTGTCGGGCCTGTTCTACGGTTTCAGCTTCGGCATGGGGGGCCTCGGCGCGGCCTTGCTGGGCTTCGTTGCCGACCACTACGGCATCGTGTTCGTCTATCAGGTTTGCGCCTTTCTGCCGCTGCTGGGCGTGCTCGCCGTCCTGCTGCCGGATGTGCGTCCTCCGGTCACATTGCAGTGAAGCCCGGCCGCGCGATCGGCAAGAGTTCAGGCAAGGGTTGCGGCCCTGGAGAGAACGCTCGACTGCAGGCGCACCTGCGGCAGGCTCTCCGGATGCCGGTCGCGGATGAATGCGATGAACTTTTCGCGGATGTCGCAACGCAGGTCCCACTCGGTCGAAGCATCCTTCGCGGTCGCGAGCACCCGCAGCTGCATCGTGCGCTCCGACGCATCGCTCACCACGAGATTCCAGAAGCGCCCATCCCAAAGCGGGTTGCCCTCGATGATGCTCTTGAGAACTTTGCGGCCCTCCTCGACCGGAAAGGCGTAATCGACCCATAGGTAGACCGACCCCAACCGGTCCGCTGACCTGCGCGTCCAGTTCTGGAACGGCTTCTCGATGAAATAGCTGAGCGGCAGGACCAATCTTCGCTCGTCCCAGATGCGCACGACCACGTAAGTAAGCGTAATCTCCTCCACGCGACCCCACTCACCTTCGACGATCAGCACATCATCTTCGCGTATCGGTTGGGCGAGCGCGATCTGGAAGCCGGCGAGCAGATTTGCGATCGTCTTCTGCGCAGCCATCCCGAGTATGATTCCCGCGATCCCTGCCGAAGCGAGGAGACTCGCGCCGAAACGGCGCACTTCCTCGAAGAGCATCAGGATCGACGCGACGGCCAACAGCACGATAGCGACGTCGATCACCTTCGAGATGATCCCGACCTGGGTGTGGATTTTTCGGGCACGCAGATTGTCCGCAGCCTGGACGTCCTGGCCGGCGAGGATGGACCGCGCTCCAATGTGCACAGCCTGCAGCAGGATGGAAGCGAGGGAGGCGATCAGCAGGATGCTGGTGATCTTCCCCGTGACCGAATCGAAGCGTGCCGGCAGGTGCAGCAGCGGTAGAGCCAGAATGACGCCGGACACCGGTACCGCGATGCGCAGGCTCCTGCCGATGAGCGGCAGGATGAAGTCATCCATCCTGTTGGCACTGTTCGCGGCCCACACCATCAGTCGATCATCGAGCACGCGTGTCAGACGGAGCGCCAGCCAGAACACGATGAAGAAGAGCGCCAGATCGAATATCAGCCCGGACAGGGCCTGAATCGACCCGACGCGACCATGGGGATCCGCAAGCGCGGCGAAAGGGGTGGCGGCAAAATACAGTCCGGAAGCCCAGATCAGGACGTGGAGCGGCTTGCCCAGCGCCCGCGCCACATGGCGCAGAGAATCGCGCGCCCTTGTGTCATCAATGGAGGCACTTGCACAACGACGCACGACCAGTGCTGTCACGATCGTGCCCAGGAGCGCGAGCGCGAGAAACGTTGCCGCGACCAGCACGTCTGCCCATGTGGCCGTGCCGATGATGCTCGCGCCCGCCGTGGCGCCGATAAACCACCTCCACAGGGACTCGAGCATGGCGGCGAGAGCGGTTGCAAGCGAATTGTTCATGGCACCTCCTTTCAGCGGACAGGATAACGCTCGAGTCTGATGCTGCAACCCCGCTGATCCTGTGCGAGGCTTGCCGATGATCAACTGCTCAATTAGTTTGTGCCTGTGGCAGGCGGACGCAGGCAACAGGACCCGGGACGCCGCCGCACGGTTGGTCGGCCGCGCGGTCGCGACGGTGGCGTGCACGCCAGCGATGCTGCACGATAATCGCTGGCGCAACGCTTCGCGCTCGCGCAGGCACAAGACCGCCTGCATCCCGACCTCGACCCGCGCCTGATGGTGGCGTCGCTGGTCGGCCTGACATTGTGCCCGGCGGCGGGTGCGCCGTCGTGCGCCAGGCAGGGGGTAAGGGGATCCGCATGACTGTACGCGGCCACGTGTTCGACCTCATGTTGTTGCTCGTGATCACCGCACTGGTGGGCGCATGCGCGAAGGCACCGCCACAGGCGCTCGGTACGCTGGAGTACGATCGCATCACGCTGCCGTCGCCCGCCGCGGAACGTATCGTTGCAATCGACGTACGCGAGGGCGAGCGCGTCGCGGCGGGGCGCACGTTGCTGCAGCTCGATCCGTCGCACACGGGCGCAGAGCTGGCCGTGGCAGACGCGCTGGCGCGTCAGCAGCGCGAGGTGCTGCGTGAATTGGAAGTGGGGCCGCGCAAGGAAGAAATTGCCAGAGCGCGCGCCGATCTGGCGGCCGCCGTGGCGACCGCGCGGCAGGCCCGAGCGAATCATGAGCGCCTGCAGTCGCTGACGGGCAAGGAATATGTATCGGTTGCCGACCTGGATCGTGCGCGCGCTGCCGCCGGATCGGCGGATGGCGCGGTGGCGGCTGCCCGTGCGGCGCTCGACGAGCTGCTGCATGGCAGCCGGCCTGAGCAGATCGCACAGGCGAAGGCAGCATTGGCGTCGGCTGAGGCTCAGGTGGCGGCGCAACGCGTGCTGCTCGGCAAACTCGACGTGATCGCGCCTCGCGGTGGTCTCATCGACAGCATTCCCTACAAACTCGGCGATCAGGCACCGGTCGGAGCGCCACTGGCGATCCTGCTGGTCGGTGATGCGCCGTACGCGCGTATCTACGTGCCCGAGCCGCAGCGCGCCAAAGTGCGGGTGGGCAGTCGCGTGCGCGTGTTCGTGGACGGGCGTGAACAGCCATTCGATGGGCGCATACGCCTGATTCGCAGCGAACCGGTGTTCACGCCCTACTACGCGCTGGTCGGCGACGATGCTGTGCGACTCAGTTTCATCGCGGAAGTGGCGCTCGGTGCAGATGCAGCCGATCTCCCGGCAGGGCTGCCGCTGCACGTCGAGCTGCCGGGTGCGGTGCCTTGAATGCGCCTTCTTCACCGGGCTCCCGCGCCGACACCGCGATCCGGGCGCGGGGCCTGTGCAAGCGCTTTGGCAAACTCCTCGCCGTCGACGACGTCGACCTGACGGTTCCTGCGAGGCAGGTGTACGGGTTCCTCGGCCCCAACGGTTCAGGCAAGTCCACCACCATCCGGATGTTGTGCGGCCTGCTGCTGCCGAGCGCCGGAGAGATCGAGGTGCTGGGTCTCGAGGTGCCGAAGCAGGCAGAGGTACTTCGCAGTCGGGTTGGCTACATGACGCAGAAGTTCTCGCTGTTCGATGACCTGAGCGTGCGTGAGAACCTCGAATTCATCGCCGCAGTCCAGGGCATTTCACGCGTGGTCGCCAAGACCCGCATCGACGAACTGTTGGTGCGCTATCGCTTCGAGGGGCGCCAGCACCAGCTCGCGGGCACCCTGAGTGGCGGCTGGAGGCAGCGCCTCGCACTGGCCTGCGCGGTGATACACCGGCCGGAGCTGCTGTTCCTCGACGAACCGACCAGCGCAGTCGATCCCGAGTCGCGCCGCGACTTCTGGGAGCAACTCTTCATGCTGGCCGACGCCGGCACCACGATCATGGTATCGACCCACTTGATGGACGAAGCCGAGCGTTGCCATCGTCTCGCCATTCTGGATCGAGGTCGTCTGGTCGCCGATGGTACGCCCCCCGAACTCGCCAGCGCACTTGCCGGGCGCACGCTGCTCATCGAGACGGATGCTCCGCGCCGGGTACACGAGGTGCTGGCAGGCATTGCCGGTGTGCTGAGCGTGGTGCAGGTGGGTAACAGCCTGCGCGTGTTGGCGGGAGAGGCCGCAGACTCAGCGCAGGCGCAGCAGCTCATAGAAACTGCGATCGCCAGCGCCGGCCAACGCGCACAAGTCTCCGTAGTCGCGCCGAACCTGGAGGACGTGTTCGTCGCTGCGACACGCAACGAGGCCCGACGGCCGACGTGCGCAGCATGAGCTGGCGCCGCCTGTGGGCGATCACGACCAAGGAGCTGCGCCAGCTCCGCCGCGACCGCGTGAGTCTCGGCATGATCGTCGGCATTCCGGTGATCCAGCTGGTGCTGTTCGGGTACGCCATCAATACCAATGTGCGCGGCATTGCGGCTGGCATAGCTGATCAGGCCCGCACATCCGCCTCGCGTGCGCTGGTGATGGACATGCTCGCCACGGACGTGGTGGCGCCGGTCGCGAGAGTCGAGACGCCACAGCAGCTGATGGTGATGATCCGACGCGGGGAGATCGGCGTCGGCATCGTGGTCCCACCCGACTTCGAGCAGCGTCGCCACGACGGCCGTCCCGTCGCGCAAGTTCTGGTGGATGGAAGCGACACTGCCGTGCAGGCCGTGGCCGCACAGCTTGCGCAGGTGCCGGTCGACGGCGCAGTGCCCGACCCTCGCGCGCCCGCGCGCAGCACGCCGCCGGAGGGTGCGATCAGCGTGGTGAGTTTCTACAACCCGGAACGGCGCTCGGCAGTCAACATCGTGCCCGGTCTGATCGGCGTGATCCTGACCATGACCATGGTGATGTTCACCGGCATCGCGATCGTGCGTGAACACGAACGCGGCAACATGGAACTGCTGATTGCCACGCCCCTGACCAGCGCGGAGCTGATGATCGGCAAGGTGCTGCCCTACATCGCAATCGGACTGCTGCAGGTCAGCGTGATCCTCGCGCTCGGGCGCTGGCTGTTCGCGGTGCCGGTGCGCGGCAGCCTCTTCGATGTGTATGTCGCCGCCGGCTTGCTGATCGTCGCCAATCTGGCACTCGGGCTCCTGATCTCGACCCGCGCCCGTTCGCAGTTTCAGGCCATGCAGATGACGATGTTCGTGTTCCTGCCGTCGATCCTGCTGTCCGGCTTCCTGTTTCCGTTCGCGGGCATGCCGAGGATCGCGCAATGGCTGGCCGAGGTGTTGCCGCTGACACATTTCGTGCGACTGATCCGCGGCGTGATGCTGCGGGGCGCCGGGCTCGCGGAGCTGTGGGTCGAGGTGGTTGCGCTGGCGGGCTTCACGTTCGTGATGATGTCCGTGGCGATCCTGCGCTTCAGGAAGTGGCTGGATTGACGGATCGTCCCATACCGGGATTGAACTCGAGGCGAGCGCTGCCCTTTGCCGCCGCCGCTTTCCTCGTTTCAGTCGCGCTGGCTTTGCCCCCGGTCGCGGCGGAGCCGAAATCACAGCTCGTGGGACGCTGGGATCTGACCATCGACACACCCGGCCCGTATCGGGCCGGTTGGCTCGAGGTGCGTCCCTCGGGGCGCACGACGCTCGTGGGTTCGTTCGTCAACATGGTCGGGAGTGCACGTCCGGTCAGCCGTATCGATACAGCAGAGGACGCGTTCCGGTTCACCGTCCCGCCGCAGTGGGACGATGCCGAAGGCGCGACAACGGTGACCGGTCGTGTGCACGGCGACACGATGGTGGGGACGATCGACTACGGTGACGGAAAATCGTTCGCCTACCGCGGCGAGCGCGCGCCCTCTCTTCGGCGTACCACACCCGCGCAATGGGACCGCCCGGTCACGCTCTTCAATGGACGTGACCTGTCGGGCTGGAAGGCGTACGGTCCTGGTGCCGACAACTGGACTGTCGATCGGGGCGTGCTCCGTAACCGGGGCCGCGGAACCAATCTCGTCACCCAACGCAACTTCCTCGATTTCAGACTGCATGCCGGGTTCCGGTATCCAAAAGGGGGCAACAGCGGGATCTATCTGCGAGGACGCTATGAGGTCCAGCTGGAGGATACGCCGGGGTCCGAACCGGGCGTTCTGGGCATCGGAGCGATCTACGGACACCTTGTCCCCAACGAGCTGGCCGCGTTGGGATCCGACCGATGGCAGTCACTCGACATCACTCTGCTCGGGCGACGCGTAACGGTTGTGCTCAACGGCAGGACAGTCATTGCAGACCAACTCATCCCCGGCCCGACGGGGGGCGCGATGGACAGTCACGAAGGGCTTTCCGGGCCCATTTACCTGCAGGGTGATCACGGTCCCGTGGAGTTCCGCGAAATCGTCATCACCCCCGCAAAGTGACGCGCGACCGTCGTGCAGCGGGTGTATTCGGGATTCGCTCAGCGCAAGCTGACAGCGGCAATCAGGGACGATTCCGAAACGGGGTTCGCGATGACCGACACTCTATGGAGTGGCACACGCAAAGGTCTTTTCGTGTTGCGCCGAGGCCGGCGTGTTGGGCGTGCTGCCCGGCATACTGGCCACGGTGCAAGCCACCGGGGCGGTCAAGTTGCTTGCGGGGCTCAGCGAGCCGTTGCTCGGCAGGCTCCTGATGGTCGACGCGCTGACGATGCGTTTCGATGAGTTCAAGGTCACACGCCGCAGCGATTGCGCCGTGTGCGAAGACCAGCCGACGATTCACGTTCCACGGGAAAGTGCCGCGCCAACCTGCAGTGCCGACCAGCGCGGCCGCGTTCAACACTTGAGGCCCGCGGATTTGCGGAGATTGTTGGCACGCGGACATGTGCGTGTCATTGACGTGCGCGAGCCGGCAGAGTTTGCCACCGCTTGCCTGCCTGAAAGCCGCAATGTGCCGTTTGGACGGCTGCTTCGCGATCTTCCGGCGCTGCTCGATGCCGCACGGGCAAGAGGCGGTGAAATCGTGTTCCTGTGCCGCCGCGGGGCTCGCCACGCCGTTCAATCTCGCGGGCGGTCTGCTCGCCTGGGCGCGTGATGTCGATTCCGGATTCGAGGTTCCGCTCCCCTGACGAACGGCCTTCAGCCTGGGCGACCGGCGTCGCGGGCTTTGCGCTCTTCGTGCCCGCGCTGGCAATTGATGCAGCGCTTGGCAGTCGGATAGGCGAGCAGGCGTTCATAACCGATGTCGCTGCCGCAGTCGGTGCAGATGCCGTACTTGCACGCGGCGATACGCTGGCGTGCCGCGACGATATCCTGCACGTCCCGGACATTCTGGCGAACTTGCGCGGCATCGATCGCGGAGAGGGAATGAAGCAGGGCTTCATCGGAGGCATCTGACGGGCGCTCGCCAAGGGCGATCCTCTGCCGCAATTCGCCCATGTTCGCGATCAACGAGCGGATCTCGCTGAATTCCCGGGCCCAGCGCTTGTCGATGAGCTGGCTCAGGTGATCGATCTGCTGCTGACTCAGCCCGGACATCGCGACTCCTTCAGGTTTTCGCGGATGATAGCGTCGAATGAGGTCTGGCGCGAGGAGGATAGACTCGTGGCGGGCGGCCGCGTTCTGCCGCGGATGTCCAGTTCGTCGACTATCATCAAGTCATGAACGATCATCGCATTCGCCGCATTCTCAGGAATCTTCGCATCGAGCGCGACAACGCGGCCCTGTATACCCGCTTGGCAGAACTCGCCAGCGAGCCGCAACTCGCGCGCGCCTACCGACGCATTGCCGAAGGCGAGCAGCAGAGCGCGAGTTTCTGGCAGGCGCAGCTGCGTGACCTGGGCGTCGAGGCGCCTGCCTCGCGACCGCGGCTGCGGGTAAAGGTACTTGGCACGCTGGCGAAGTGGTTTGGCGCGGGATTCGTGATGCCGACCGTGGTGCGGCTCGAACACGCCGATCACATCGAAACACCCGTCGATCGTGCCCGCCATCGCGAGCATTTCGTGGCGGTCGACGACCGCGGCTCGCTCGTCTACCGGCAGCGCGGCGCCAGCGGCAATACGCTGCGGGCCTCGGTGCTCGGCGCCAACGATGGCCTCGTGTCGAATGCCAGTCTGGTGATGGGGATGGCGGGCGCCGCGAGCGACAATGACGTGGTGCTGCTGGCGGGCCTCGCCGGGCTGATTGCGGGCGCCTGTTCGATGGCGCTCGGCGAGTGGCTGTCGGTCGAAAGTTCGCGGGAGTTCTACCAGGCGCAAATCACCGCGCGCGCCGAGCGCCTGGCTGTTGCGCCCGAGGAGGGTGAGCGTTCGATCGCGAACATCTACCGCGCCAAAGGCCTCGAGAGCGTCAAGGCCGATCAACTGGCGGAGCACCTGACTGACAATCTGGCGACGGCGCTCGATACGTTGGTGCGCGAGGATCTGGGGGTTGATCCCGCCGATCTGGGCGGCTCGGCGTGGAGTGCCGCCATCTCCTCGTTCTGCTTCTTCGCACTGGGCGCGATCTTCCCGGTCGCGCCCTATCTTTTCGTGGGCGGTGAGGTTGCCCTGTTCACGAGCATGGGCGCGACATTCGTGGGCCTGTGCCTGATCGCGATCGGCACGTCGCTCTTCACCGGACGCAGCCTCGTGTTCTCGATTGCACGCCAGCTTCTGATCACCGCGGCGGCCGCTGCGATCACTTTCAGTATCGGGTACCTGCTCGGCACGGCGGTGACCGGCTAGCGCAACGGGTGCCGGGGCATGATAGTGTCCGCCCGCATTTCGGAAGGGGAGGGGAATGGAGTTCACATCGCCGGAGTTCTGGATCGCCGTTGGCCAGATCATCGTCATCGACATCCTGCTCGGCGGCGACAACGCGGTGGTCATCGCGCTCGCCTCGCGCCGCCTGCCGCAGGCGCAGCGCAAGCAGGCGATCTTCTGGGGCGTGTTCGGTGCCGTCGCACTGCGTGTGGCGCTGATCTACTTCGCGTTGCAGTTGCTGCGCGTACCGTTTCTGAAGCTGGGTGGCGGACTCCTGCTGCTGTGGATCGGCGTGAAGCTGCTGCTGCCGCAGAAGGAGGGCGGGGGGCACGACATCGACGCCAGCACGCATCTGCTCGGTGCCGTCCGCACCATCATCGTCGCCGATGCGGTCATGAGCCTCGACAATGTCATCGCCATTGCGGCCGCGGCCAAGGATCATGTCGGACTCGTGGTGTTCGGCCTGATCGTGAGCGTGCCGATCATCGTCTGGGGCAGCCAGTTCGTCCTGAAGCTGATGGACCGTTTTCCGATCGTCATCGTCGCGGGCGCGGCGCTGCTCGGCTGGATCTCCGGTGACATGATCGCCCACGACGTCGCGCTGAAAGAACGCGTGGCGACGTTGCTGCCCGGACTGTGGGTATATGCCGCACCCGTGACCGGCGCGCTGCTGGTAGTGGTGATCGGCAAGCTCCTGGCAGCGCGTCACCCGGCGGCGCCCGCAGCGGCCGGGCCCATCGACCTCGCCCGCCGCGACGACGAATGAAGGAAAATCCATGCTGACTCTGCTGATCGCCATCGACGGTTCACCGTACTCCGACCGCGCAGTCGATTACGCGGTGGCCCGCGCCGCATCCACGCGCGAGAGCGTGCACGTGCACCTGCTCAATGTGCAGCTGCCGCTGGCCGGCGTGAACGTCAAGCTCTTCATCAGCAAGGAGAGCCAGCAGGCGCATTACCGCGAGCAGGGCATGGCAGTGCTCGCAGGGCCGCGCCAGCGCCTGTCAGAAGCCGGTATCGGGTTCGAGTTCCACATCGGTGTCGGCGAGCCGGGGCAGGTGATCGTCGAGTACGCGGCCAGCAAGCACTGCAACGAGGTGGTGATGGGCACGCACGGGCGCGGCTTCCTCGGCGGCGTCGTGATGGGTTCCGTCGCGCAGCGGGTGGTGCAACTGGCGACCATGCCTGTGGTGCTGGTGAAGTGATGGTTGGCGACATCCGGGCGTGAGCGGACGTGCGTCGGGCGTCGAGTCGATTTCACTCGCGCTGACGCCGCAGGGCCACCTGCGTCTGCAGCGCGATGCCGAATCGCCGCCGCTGTCAGCGGAACTGCTGGATCGCCTCACCACCGCATTCGATCGCGGTCCCGGTGCTGGGCTGCTCGAGCTGGGTGCGCGCGAGATCGGCACCGTCCTGCCGCCGGTTTTCGGGTACTGGCGGGATTTCGCGGCGCGCTACGTGACGGCGCTCTGCGCCACGGTGGAGGGTGCCGGGATCGCCGTGGCTGCCCTGGATGCGACGACGCTTGAGTCCCTCGTTGCCGATGTGCCCCCGATGCGTGGCGCGGAGTACCTGTCGCCGGGCGTTCTTGCGGCGTTGTGGACCGGGATCGACGCTGCGGTGCACGAGGCGCTCGCCAGGTCGAAGCTGCGCCTGCCGGATCTGCTCAAGCACTGGCATCCGTCCTGGAATCTCGTTGGCCGGGTGAATTTCAACCTGGCTGAGAACCGCAAGGATCCACAGGCGCCCTTTGCGTTTCTCGCGACCTATACCACGCGGCTGTCGGCGCACGGCAAGGCGCAGCACCAGCCGCTGTCGGCGGCGCTCGCGGAATTCTCCGGTGGTCACAGAAAGGCACAGCTGCTGTCGCTGCTGCTGCCAGTGCAACGGGCGGCACAGCAGTGCGAGTGGCTGCACGCAATGGTCGAGGCGGGCGAAATCTATCACCCGCTGCGCTGGCAGCCAGAAGACGCATTGCGCTTCCTGAGGGATGTGCCGAAGCTCGAGGCGAGCGGCGTCGTCGTGCGCATGCCGGGAGCCTGGCAAGCCGGAAGGCCGGCACGGCCGCGCGTCACGTCGGTCGTCGGTTCCACCGCGCCCCCGGTGCTCGGTCTCGAGGCCATGCTCGATTTCCGGATGGCCGTGACCCTGGAGGGCGAGGCGCTCACTCCGGCAGAGATCGAGGCACTGCTGAAGAGTGCCCAGGGTCTGCAGCTGATTCGCGGCCGCTGGGTCGAGGTGGACGCGCGGAAGCTGGGTGCCGCGGTGGAACGCTTTCGTTCCATCGAGAAGCTCGCGGCGAGGAATGGCCTGACTTTCGCCGAGGCCATGCGACTGGTAGCGGGCGCGAGCTTCGCCGATGGCCTCGAGGCCGACAGTGCGGAGTGGGCCGAGATCAGTGCGGGTGCCTGGCTGGCGCAAACATTGCGGAGTCTGCGCCAGCCGGAAGGACTGGCTCGGGTCGATCCGGGCGCGGCACTCCAGACCAGGTTGCGACCGTATCAGCAGACCGGGGTGCGCTGGCTGTATCTTCTGACGAAGCTTGGACTTGGCGCCTGTCTCGCCGATGACATGGGTTTGGGCAAGACGATCCAGACCCTCGCGCTATTGCTGGTTCTGAAGCAGGAGCAGGCGAGATCAGGCGTGCCGCGATCCGCGGCGCTCATCGTGGCGCCAGCATCGCTGCTCGCCAACTGGGCCGCAGAAGCCACGCGCTTTGCGCCGGACTTGCGCGTTCTGATCGCGCATCCATCGGTACAGTCGACACAGGATCTGCGCAACCTCGACAGCGCTGCATTCGAAGCCGTGGATCTGGTGATCACGAGCTACGCCACACTGCTGCGCCTGCCGGTGCTGTCGCACATTCACTGGCGAGTCGTGATCGCGGACGAGGCGCAAGCCATCAAGAACCCTGCGGCGAGGCAATCGCGCTACTTGAAGAGCCTGAAGGCCGGCGCGCGCATCGCACTCACCGGTACGCCGGTGGAAAACCGCCTGTCCGATCTCTGGTCGTTGTTCGATTTCACGCACCCGGGCCTGCTGGGTTCGCAAAAGGTCTTCGCCGGCTTCACCAAACGGCTGGTCGGCACGGAGCACTTCGCGCCGCTGCGCAATCTCGTCCGGCCCTACATCCTGCGCCGCCTGAAGTCGGACAAGCGTGTCATCGCCGATTTGCCCGACAAGACGGAACTCGACGCCTGGTGTTCCCTGGCGCCAGTGCAGGCGGCGCTCTATCAGCAGTCTGTGCAGGAACTGGCGAGTGCGCTGGGCGATGCGCAGGGCATTGCGCGCAGGGGTCTCGTCCTCGCTTTCCTCATGCGCTTGAAGCAGATCTGCAATCACCCCTCGCAGTGGCTCGGAGATGCAGCCTGGGGCGCCGACGACAGCGGCAAGTTCGCGCGCCTGCGGGAACTGGCCGAGGTCGTGCGCGACAAGCAGGAGAGAATGCTGGTCTTCACGCAGTTCCGTGAAACGACCGGGCCGCTGGCAACCTTTCTCGGTACGATCTTCGGCCGTGAGGGGCTGGTGTTGCACGGTGGTACGCCGGTTGCGCGCCGACGGAC
>CAUJHX010000233.1 GCA_963204795.1 Pseudomonadota bacterium
TGGCTCGCGCACCGGATCGGGCAGGGCGGGTCGGTGGCAGTCCAGGATCCGTTCACCGGGACCGTGACGCCGGCGGGCTTCTTCGCGACCGCCGATGCCTGGGCGGAGCGGCGGACCTATGGCGTGAATTTCGTCTACGAGTATTGACGGATCATTGCGCGATCCGCCCGCAAGACGACGCAGAGTGCGTCGTCTTGCGGGCAGTCCCGGCGCGCGGTCATGGCCGTGGAACGGTCATGCGGGTTCCTTGAAATTGCGAAAGACCTGGCCCGCGGGCGGTTGCGGATTCAGGTACGTGCAGCGGTACGTGCGACGCTTGAACCTCCAGCCCTGCGCCCCCTTCACGACGTCGTCGAAGTAGGTGCCTGTCATCTCGAGGCCGGTGCCATCGGCGAAGCGGCAGACCTCGTGAATCGTGGACCGGGCCGTTGCCGTGCTGCCCTGCACCTTCACGATGATCGCATGGGGCGTCTGCACCACGTATTCCGTGGGCCCCATTTTCTCGCGCAGCAGTGCGACGATCTGCTGTCCGCCCTGCACCGTGAAGCTGAGCGGCGCGCCGACATCCCAGACAGCGTCTTCCGTGAACAGCACCTCGAGTGCCTTCCAGTCATGATTGTTGGTGCCGTCGCTCCAGCGTTCCACGAGTTCGCGGATGGCCAGGCGGTCTTCGAGATCACTCATGCGAAATCCTCCTCTTGTGGCAGTGGCGTGGCTCAGCGGGTGCGCGTGCGATCCGGTGCTCCCGGAGGAGCGGCCGCGAGCGGAATGTCGGGACTCGATACCTGCTCGGCGTGGATCGTGATCGTGACGCGCTCGTCCCCGGGCTTGTCGAACGGGTACACGTCGACGTTCATGTAGTGGCGCGCGATCGAGTTGACGAACGAGCGGTCCACGTCGTCCGTGAGTTCGGCAATGCCGCGGATCTCCACGTAGCGATTCGGGTTGTTGCGATGGGGAACCGAGATGGCGATACGCGGATCCGCGACCAGGTTGCGGTATTTCTGGCGTGATTTAATCGTGCTGATGCGCACGTATTCGCCATCGAACATCGGGCTCACCGGAGTGACGGAAAGGCGCCCATCGGGGCGCAGTGTCGCCATGTGTCCGGTGGGGCGGTCCGTCAGGATATCGTGGCACTCGCCAGGAATGGGCCTGGTTCTGGGGAAGGTCATCGTGGCTCTCCCGTGTAACTAGTCAAGTCGGTTTACCTAATCAGCGCACGAAGCATATACTCCACCGCCATGGCACAAGGCAAGATCTGCGAGCGGGACCTCGAGCGATTCCGCAGGACCAATATCGGCCAGCCGCTCACCGAGATCGCGAAGGATTTCCAGAAGCGCGTGCTGGCGACCTTCACCGAGCGGGGTCACACCGGGTTGCAGCCGGCGCACACCGCGGTGATTGCCAACCTCTCCCTCGAGGGCACGCGCCTCACCGAGCTCGCGCGGCGTGCCTCGATCAGCAAGCAGGGCATGGGGCAGCTCGTCGATGAAGTACAACGCCTCGGTTACGTGCAACGAGTGCCGGACCCGACCGACAGCCGCGCGAAGATCGTGCGCTTCACCGAGCGCGGCCGCCAGCTGATGGCCCATGGGGTCGAGATCGGCGAGCTGGTCCAGCGGGAATACGCGCGTTTGATCGGACGCAAGCGCCTGCAAATCCTGCATGGCACTCTTGAAGATCTCAAGCGCCGGCTGCGCGACGACAAGGTACCGGAGCCGTCCACCCGCGCCCGACGACGTCCACGGAGTTAGCGTCATGTCCGCCCGTCCTGCGTACTTCGATCGTTACGAGACCATCCACTTCGAACGCACCGCCAGCGGCATCCTCACGATCCGTCTGCACAGCAACGGCGGGCCGGTCGTGTATGCGAGCGCGCATCACAACGACTGGGTGCACGCCTTCTTCGACATCTCGGCCGACCGTGACAACAAGGTGCTGATCATCACCGGCACGGGTGATGAGTTCATGGCGGTCGAGGAATGGGACAAGCCCTACGACAAGACCGTGCACTGGGACCAGATCTACTGGGAGGGCAAGCGCGTCCTGCAGAACCTGCTCGATATCGAGATTCCGGTGATCGGTGCCATCAACGGCCCGGCGCACGTGCATGCCGAGATCGGCGTGCTCTCCGACATCACGCTGTGCGCCGAGCATGCGACTTTCCAGGACCTGCCGCACGTGCCGGGGGGCGTCGTGCCGGGCGACGGCGTGCACGTGGTATGGTTGGAACTGCTGGGGCCGAACCGCGGGCGCTATTTCCTGCTCACCGGGCAGATCCTCTCGGCACGCGAGGCGCTCGAGCTCGGAGTCGTGAACGAAGTGCTGCCGCGCGAGCGGCTCATGGCGCGCGCCATGGAGCATGCCGTGCAATTGCTGAAGATGCCCGAGGTGGCGCGCCGCTACACGCGCGTCGTGCTCACCGAGCGCATGAGACGGCTCATCCAGGAGGGCACGGGCTACGGGCTCGTGCTCGAGGGCGCAGGCATCCAGGACGCCGTGCAGAATCTGCAGAAATGATCTGCGGCCGGCGCGCGGTGCACGAAGCGAAGGAGCATGATGGCGGGCCTCCACGGACTGCGGGTTCTCGATATCAGTAGCGGCATTGCCGGGCCTTTCTGCGCCCGGTTGCTCGCCGACGCCGGGGCCGACGTGCTCAGGATCGGCGACGGCAAGGACACGCGAGTCGGCCCGCAGGAAGCGTTTCTCGATCGCAACAAGCGCGGCGCGGTGCTCGATCTCGGCACGGCCCGCGATCGCGAGCGCTTCGAGCGCCTGGTGACCCGTTCAGACGTGATCGTCGAATCTTCCCGCCCCGGCACGATGCAGGCACTCGATCTGGGATTCGACCATCTCGCAGCGCTGAACCCGGGGATTATCGTCGCCTCGATTACCGGGTTCGGCCAGACCGGCCCGTATCGTCACTACGCGGCGGACCATCTCACGATCTCTGCGCTCGGTGGCTGGGTCTATCCCTTTGGCGAGACGGACCGCGAGCCGCTCCAGATCGGTTTCCCGGTGATGTATCACATGGCAGGAATCTACGGCGCGATCGCGATTCTCGCCGCGGTTCGCGGCAGACGCCGGGACGGCAGGGGGCAGCATATCGATGTCTCGTCCCAGGAGGCGTGCCTCAACATGCTTTCCTATCCGCAGGTGCTCGAGCAGTTCGGCTGCCCGCCCCTGAGGCGAAACATTTCGGCGGCGCTGCAGAGCTTCTACGTACAGGCGAAGGGCGGCTGGATTGCCCTCAACCATTTGACGGCAAACCAGTGGGAAACGACTTGCGCCATGATCGGTGCACCGCATCTCGCCGAGGATGCAAGTCTGCTGTGGAACCTCGACCGCAAGCGCGCGATTGTGCCGGAGTTTCTGGCCGCCGCGAATGAATGGGCAAGGAACCTGACTCCGATCGAAGCCTTCTACGCCGCCCAGGAGCTGCAGATCCCGGCCGGCATTCCCTATACCGTGCAGGATCTCCTCGAGTGCGACCAGCTGCTGGCCCGCGACTTCTTCGTACGCACCACGCAGCCCGGACTGGGTGAGTTTGTGCAGCCCCGCGCCCCGTTTCCCTCCCCGTCGTGGCGCACGGATCAGCGTTCGGAGTCGGTGTCCGAAGGTGCCGCAGGCCTTTCCACCACCACGGCGGACGGCGGGCGGCGGCGCGCGCCGAAGGATCTCCTCTCCGGCATCCGTATCGCCGATCTCTCGCATTTCCGCTCGGGGCCGAGCGGCACCTCGTTGCTCGGTGGACTCGGCGCCGATGTGATCAAGATCGAAGCCATCCAGAGGCCCGACGGCTTTCGCTATTACAACACTGCGCGGCCGCACGACCCCGATTTCCATGAACTGGGGTCCTATTTCAACGCGGCCAACACCAACAAGCGCGGCATCACCCTCGATCTGAACGCGCCTCGCGGCAAGGAGCTGTTCATCGAACTCGTCGGCAAGAGCGACGTGGTCGTCGAGAATTTCTCGCCGCGGGTCATGCGCAACCTCGGCTTGGACTACGAGCGGCTCGCGCAGGTCAATCCCCGTCTCATCATGGTCTCGATGTCCTGCTTCGGACACACGGGCCCCTGGCGCGATTTCGTCGGCTTCGGCTATGTGTTCGATCAGGTGGGCGGGGCCGCCGCGGTGTCCGGCTACGAAGGAGGCCCGCCGACGCACATGATGGCTGCATCGGACGTGACTTCCGGGATCATGGCCGTGTACGCCATCCTGCTTGCCCTGGAGGAGCGGGAGCGAACGGGACGCGGACAACTGATCGACATGTCGCAGGTGGAAACACTCGCGTTTCTGCTCGGTCCCGAGATCATCGACTACCAGCTCACGGGTGCG
>CAUJHX010000234.1 GCA_963204795.1 Pseudomonadota bacterium
AAAAAAAAGACCCCGGTTTTGTGGACCGGGGTCGCAGTATGCGGACTTTCAATGAAGGGAAGGAAGTCCGCCAGGGGATATCAACTGATCAATGAAGCCTCGCCCAGTGCAAAATCCTGATGTCCTCGCAATCGATCTCGAAACTCTGCGCCAGGAGGCGCGCGAGTTCGCCGGTCCCACCACGCTGGTCGAGCTCCCTGCCCAGCTCGACCACGCCACTCCACTCATGCGCTTGCCGGACCTCGTCGGCCGGGGTCACGAAATGCGTGTAGTACCGAGCGGACATGGGGCCTAGGCTAGTCCCGACGCCCCGGGGAGACTGTGAGCCCGGACACACTCCCCCCACCCATCAGGACCTCGGGGTGAGAACTGACGCAAGAAACCCGAGAATTCCCGCACCATGAGCCGCTACAGACCCCGTGAAACCCCTGGTTCCCGCTTCATCACTCCCGAGGGCCACGCCAGGCTCAGGGCCGAGCTCGAACAGCTCTGGCGCGTCGAGCGCCCGCAGGTCACCCAGGCTGTCTCCGAGGCGGCCGCCCAGGGCGACCGTTCCGAGAACGCCGAATACACGTACGGCAAGCGGCGATTGCGTGAGATCGACCGCAGGGTGCGCTTCCTGCGCCAGCGGCTCGAAGGCATGGTGGTCGTCGATCGGCCGCCCTCCGACCGCGCGCGCATCTTCTTTGGCGCCTGGGTCACGCTCGAAGCGGACGATGCGCGCGAGCTGCGCGTGCGCATCGTCGGCCCCGACGAATTCGACGCTGCGCCCGGCTACATCAGCATGGACGCGCCGCTCGCCCGCGCCCTTCTCGGCAAGTGCGTCGACGACGAGGTCGTCGTGCACGCACCGGAAGGCAAGCGTACTTATGCCATTCTCGTCATCGAATACCCGTCCTGAGCGTACGAGCCACCTGTCAGAACACCCGCACGTTCTTGAACTGCCACGGATCGCTCTTGTCGATGTCCTCCGGAAAGAGACGCTCGCGATCCGAAAGCGGCGTCCAGTCCGTGTACTCGCCGACGACCGGCCCGAGATAAGGCATGCAGATCTCGAGCATGCGGCGGTGATCGAGCTCATCGGGCTCGAGCAGGCCGCGGTTCGGATTTTCCATCGCCCAGATCATGCCGGCGAGGCACGACACCGTGACCTGCAGACTCGTCGCCTGGTTGTGGGGGGCGAGTCGCCGCGCTTCTTCCACCGAGAGCTGCGAACCATACCAGTACGCATTCTTCTTGTGGCCCGCGAGCAGCACGCCCAGCTCGTCGATGCCGCTCACGATGTCGTCGGTCATGATGCGCTTCTCGTCCTGCAGCTGCCAGTTGCGGCCCTGCAGCTCGTGCACCGACAGCACGGCCGCATCGCTCGGGTGATAGGCGTAATGCACGGTCGGCCGGTACGCGATATTCGTGCCCTCTTTCACCGTCAGGTAATCGGCGATCGAGATGGACTCCCCGTGCGTGATCAGGTAGCCCATGATGTTCTGCGCCTTCGGCGTCCAGGTGCGAACGCGCGTCGCGGCGCCCGGCTGCGTCAGGTAGATCGCGGCGCCGCAACCGAAATCGTGGCGCTTGCCGTCACGTGGAAAATTGCGCTCGTTCGTGCCCCAGCCGAGTTCGGCGGGCTGACTGCCCTCGCCGACAAAGCCGTCGACTGACCAGGTGTTGACGAATTCGTTGGGACGCTTCGGCCGGCTCGATACCTGCGTGTCGCGCTCGGCGATATGGATCGTCGTGACGCCGAGCTTCTGGGCGAGCCTGCCCCATTCCTCGCGGCAGCCGGGCGCGGCCTCGACGCCGAGATCACCGGCGATATTGAGCAGCGCCTGCTTGACGAAGTGCGAGACGAGGCCGGGGTTGGCGCCGTGCGTGATGATGGCGGTCGGCGTGCGCGCGTTGCCGCCCTTCAGCGCGATCGCCTCCTCGCGCAGCGCGTAATTGGTGCGCTTGGCGATGGAGATCGTGGGCGAGGTATAACCGCCTTCCCAGGGCTCGATGCAGGTATCGAGGTACATGGCGCCGCGCTCGCGGCAGTACTTGACGAGCGCGATGCTCGAGACGTCGACCGAAACGTTGAGGACGAAGTCGCCGCGGCCGATGTTCACGTCGAGGATGCGGCGGAAGTTCTCGCGCGTGAGCGCCTCCTTGACGAACTTGACGCCGTACTCTTCCGCCACCTTGCGACCCCGATCATCCGCAGTGACGATGGAGATGCGCTCCGGCCGGATGGCGATGTGGCGCAGGATGAGCGGCAGCACGCCCTGGCCGATGCTGCCGAAGCCGATCAGGACGATGCGTCCCGGAAACTCGAAGTAGACCTTGTCGTTCATC
Organism: Pseudomonadota bacterium; assembly: GCA_963204795.1. Taxonomy (GTDB): domain Bacteria; phylum Pseudomonadota; class Gammaproteobacteria; order Steroidobacterales; family Steroidobacteraceae; genus CADEFQ01. Next base: position 2,332 of record CAUJHX010000234.1, read on the forward strand.
CGCGGAAGGGTATCAACCGCGTCCGGCGCTGGCCAGCCGGTGCGCGTGTCAGGAGGCGCGCCAGTGCGGCGGCCAGGTCTTTGCGAATCCCGGCAGCGCAACGACGCGGTCGAGCCAGCGGCCGAGCGCCGGATAGTTCACTTCGACCGGCAGGAAGCGCGACGCGAGCACACCCGCACCCGGTTTTTTCAGCGCGCGCAACAGCACCTGGATGGCCGGAAAGATGACCATGTCGGCCGCGGAGTACGCATCGCCGACGATCCAGTCGCCCTTGGAGAGCCGGCCCTCGATGGTGCGCGCCTCGCTCGCGACGGCGAGCATCGCGCGCGTGAGCTCACCGATGTTCCCCTCGTTCACGCCGCTCTCGAAGAGCGCACGCACGATCTTCATCAGGTGATCCTCCGCGTACGCCTCGAACTCGCAGATGACCCGCATGATGACGCCCGCCTCCTCGGCAGTGCGACCGAAGATCGGTGGCTCGGGATACTTGAGGTCGAGGTAATACAGGACTGCGACCGACTCGAACACGACGTAGTCGTCGTGCTTGACGATCGGCAGACGGCCACGCGGATTCATGGCGACGATGTGCGGCGCCTTGTGCTCCTGCAGCGAGAACTGCAGCATGTGGCTGCGATACTCGAGGCGCTTGTGTTCGAGCGCCAGCAGTACCCGCCACGAGTAAGGGCTGCCGCTCCCCCAGTAGACGTCGATCATGTCCGAATTGTAGTGGCCGCCGATTCAGCCGAGAATTGTCGCATGTATTCGACGCTGATCGATGTTTCCCAGCTCGGGGCGCTCATCGGCCGCCCTGAAGTCGTCATCCTCGACTGCCGCTTCGAGCTGACGGCGCCCGAGGCCGGCGCCGACGCCTATGCGGCCGGCCATATTCCGGGCTCGCTGTATGCGCACCTCGAGCGCGACCTCTCCGGGCCCGTGGACAAGACGACAGGGCGCCACCCGCTGCCGGAACCGCAGCGCCTCGCAAACACCTTCGGCCGCCTCGGCATCAACGCAAACGTGCAGGTTGTCACCTACGACGGCGGCCCGGGCGCCTACGCCGCACGGGCCTGGTGGCTGCTGCGCTGGCTCGGTCACGAGGCGGTTGCCGTGCTGAACGGCGGCTTCGCAGCCTGGCAGGCCGCCGGCATGGCCGTGGAAACGCACGTCCGCCGCCGCGACCCGCGGCTCTACGTGCCACACCTGAAGGCCGACCGGTCGGTCGTGACGGACGAGGTCGTGAAGCAGCGCGCGGCGGGCAGCATCCTGCTCGTCGATGCCCGCAGCCCCGATCGCTTCGCCGGACAGAACGAGACGCT
>CAUJHX010000235.1 GCA_963204795.1 Pseudomonadota bacterium
TGCCCCGGCGCCCGCACCGGTACAGCGGCGTGTCGAGCCCGATCGCCCGAAGCCGGTCGTCATGGAGATGAAGCTCCTCCGGAGGGTGGCTGCGGACTACCCCGAAGAGGCGAGACGCAAGGGTCTCGAAGGATCGGTCGAGCTCGCGTTTGTCGTGGGCGCCGACGGCAAGGTCAAGGATGTCGAGGTGGCGGGCAGTTCGGCCCCGGGTATATTCGACGCGGAGGCGGTCGCAGCGGTGAAACGCTGGCGCTACGACCCGCGCCGTGAAGATGGCGTGCCGGTCGATTTTCCGGCGAAAGCGCGCCTCGAGTTCAGGCTGGATCAATAACGTCCGCGCGCAGCCGCTTCTTGTCGATCTTGCCTGTCGCGCCCAGCGGGATCGTGTCGACGAACTGCACGGCCTCCGGCATCCACCAGCGGGCGATCCGGCCTTCGAGGAAATCCAGGAACTCCTGTGCGCTTGCCGACGCGCCGGGCTTCAGCTGCACGATGAGAAGCGGCCGCTCGCCCCACTTCGCATGCGGCACACCGATCACGGCCGCAAGCGCGGCTTTGGGATGCGCGGCGGCGGCGTTCTCGATATCAATCGAGCTGATCCACTCGCCGCCCGACTTGATCACGTCCTTCGCACGGTCGGTGATTCGCAAAATCCCGCCTTCGTCGAGCGTCGCGATGTCGCCAGTGTCGAACCAGCCACCGGCATCGAGAATGTTCTCCGACTCGCGGCGGAAGTAGGCGCGCGCCACCGCTGCTCCACGCACCTTGAGGTGCCCGAAGCTCTTGCCGTCGTGCGGCACGGGATGACCCCCGTCATCGGTGAGTTTCATGTCGACGTTGAAGATCGCGCGACCCTGCTCGAGCGCCGGTGTCGCAAGATCAGGCGGGGAGTTGACCGTGCCGATCGGCGACATCTCGGTCATGCCCCAGCCGTGGCGTACTTCGATGCCGTATTTTTCCTGATATGTGCGCATGAGCGCCTCGGGAGCCGCTGATCCGCCGCTGACGATGCGCTTCAGGGTTGTCGGGCGCACATGTTCGCGCTCGAGAAACTGCAGGAGACCCTGCCACACGGTAGGCACACCCGCCGAGAAGGTGACGCCTTCGGTCTCCATCAGCTCGAACACGGACGCGCCGTCGAGTCTTGCGCCCGGCAGCACAAGTTTCGCTCCGGCTGCCGGCGCCGCGAACGCCAGCCCCCATGCGTTCGCATGAAACATCGGCACGATGGCGAGCACGACGTCGCGACCTGAAAAACCCAGCACATCGGGCATCAGGGTCGACAGGCCGTGCAGATAGTTGGAACGGTGCGAGTAGAGCACGCCTTTCGGATCACCCGTGGTTCCGGAGGTGTAGCAGAGGCCCGCGGCCGTATCCTCCGCGAAGTCTCCCCACACGCACCCGGAGTCGCGACCGGCGATCCAGCTCTCGTATGCGACGGCGCCAAGGTCTGGAGGCAGTTGCGATTCATCGGCCAGCAGCACCACGCGTTCGATCGAGGGGCAACGCGGCAGGATCTGTTTCAGGATCGGCACGCAGAGCGCGTCCGCAAGAATCAGCCGGTCTGCCGCGTGGTTGACGATCCAGGCGAGCTGCTCGGCCGGCAGGCGCGGATTGAGTGTATGGCAGACCGCGCCGATACCCATGATTCCGTACCATGCCTCGAGATGACGCGCACTGTTGAATGCGAGTGTCGCCACGCGATCCTCGCGCACGATGCCATGCTCGAGGAGTGCGTGCGAGAACTGCTTGGCGCGGCGGTGAATGTCGGTGTAGTTGCAGCGGGTGATCGCCCCCTCGTTCGCGCGCGAGACGACTTCGCGGTCACCGTGCCAACGGCGTGCGTGCTCGAGGAAGCGGTCGAGCGTCAGGGGCCAGTCCTGCATGAGTCCCGGCATGCTTGCACCCGCCTGGCTGGCTGTAACCCTACGCCTTGTTCGGGATGTCGATTGCCCGCTTGTCGGCAGCCAACGCTGCCTCGTGCAGCGCTTCCGACAGGGTCGGGTGTGCGTGAATCGTGCGCTGCAGATCCTCGGTGCTGGCCGAGTACTCCATCGCGAGCACTGCCTCGGCGATCAGTTCGCCCGCCATCGGACCGATGACATGCACGCCGAGGATCTCGTCGTCGTCTGTCGCGGACACGATTTTCGCGAAGCCCGCGCCGGCCTCCATCGCGCGCGCGCGCCCACTCGCCATGAAGGGAAACGTGCCGACTTTGTACGGACGGCCGCTCGCCTTCACCTGCTCTTCGGTCTGTCCCACCCAGGCGATCTCCGGCGCGGTATAGATCACCGACGGGATGGTCTTGTAGTTCACTTCGCCATAGTGGCCTGCGATGAGATCGGCCACCATGACGCCCTCTTCCTTGCCCTTGTGCGCGAGCATCGGCCCGCGGACAAGGTCACCGACGGCCCAAACATCGGGCACACCCGTGCGACAGGCGTGATCCACGACGACAAAACCGCGTTCATCGAGCTTCACACCCGTGCCTTCGGCGAGCAGATCCCGCGAATTCGGGCGGCGACCGACTGCGACGACCAGCGTGTCGACCTTGACACTCTGCACCGCACCCTGTGCGTCGGTGTACGCCACATCGACCGCCCCTTGCGCGGTTTTCGCGGCGGTCACTTTCGTGCCGAGGCGAATGTCGAGTCCGAGCTTCCTGAAATGCCGCAAGGCTTCCTTCGATACCGCGCCGTCGGCCATCGGCAGGAAGTCCGGCAGCGCCTCGAGCACCACCACTTCCGAGCCGAGACGGCGCCACACGCTGCCGAGTTCGAGGCCGATCACGCCTGCGCCGATCACGCCGAGGCGCTGGGGAATCGCATCGAGTTCGAGCGCACCCCACGAATCGATGATGTGCCTGCCGTCGAAGGGCAGTGATTTCAGCTCCACCGGCACCGACCCCGATGCCAGGATCACATGTCTGGCTGCGAGCTCGCGCTTTGCGCCGTCGTGCGCCGTGTATTCCACGCGCCCCGCCGCGAGCAGCCTGCCGTGCCCGGTGAGTGCCGTGACACCGGCCGCCTTGAAAAGGCCCGCGATGCCCTGTGTCATGCCCCTGACGATCGTCGCGCGGCGCTTCTGCATCGTGGCCAGATCCACCGTGATGCCGTCCGCCTTGATGCCGTGTGCCGCGAACTCATGCTGCGCACGATGCAGCAACTCGGTCGATTCGAGCAGCACTTTGGAAGGAATGCAGCCCGCATTCAGGCAGGTACCACCGAGCGCGCTCGAGCCGTCGCGGTTTCTCCACTCATCGATGCAGGCAACGCTCAACCTGTTCTGCGCGGCGCGGATCGCGGCCGGGTAACCCGCCGGGCCGCCGCCGATGACGACGACGTCGTATGAATCAGCCATCATTCACCTCTTCAGACTCCGAGCAGGACGCGCGCCGGATCCTCGAGCGCATCCTTGACTGCCACGAGGAATTGCACGGCTTCGCGGCCGTCGATGATGCGATGATCGTAAGTGACCGCGAGATTCATGATCGGCCGCACGACGATTTCGCCGTCAACCACCACGGGGCGATCCTGCGTCTTGTGCATGCCGAGGATCGCGCTCTGCGGGGCATTGACGATCGGCGTGGAGAGCAGCGAGCCGAATACGCCGCCGTTCGTGATCGTGAAAGTACCGCCAGTGAGGTCTTCGATCGCGATCGAGCCCTGTCGCGCCTTGACCGCAAACGCGCCGATCTCCTTTTCGATATCGGCGAGGCTCTTGAGATCGGCATCGCGCACGATGGGTACCATGAGACCGCGATCGGTCGAGACCGCCACTCCGATGTCGTAGTACTCGTGATACACGATGTCAGTGCCCTCGACCGAGGCGTTCACGACGGGAAATTTCTTCAGCGCCTCGATCGCAGCCTTGACGAACAGGCCCATGAAGCCGAGCTTCACGCCGTGCTCCTTCTCGAAACGGTCTTTGTAGCGTGCGCGCAGCGCGATGACCGCCGACAGATCCACTTCGTTGAAGGTGGTGAGTAATGCCTGCGTCGCCTGCGCCTGCACCAGCCGCTCCGCAATCCGTTGACGCAAGCGTGTCATCGGTACGCGCTGGTCCACGCGGCCTGCGCGCGACGCGGGGGTCGCGACTGCCGTCCCGGGAGCCGTCGCGGGAGCGGCCGGCGTCGGGGTGGCTGCCTTCCCATCGAGGAAACTGACGACATCCGCCTTGGTGATCCGGCCGTCCTTGCCAGATGCAGGGATCTGCTGCGGATCGAGCTTGTTCTCTTCGACGAGCCTGCGTACCGACGGGCTCAGTTTCGCGCTGTCGCCTGTCGCGGTGTCCACGGCCGCCGCCTGCACCTTGACGGGCACCGGCGCCGCCTTCGCCGCCGCGGCTCCCTCTTCGATCACTGCGAGCACCTGACCGCTGGTCACGGTGGCGCCACCCTGGATGCGAATCTCCTTCAACACTCCGTTCGTGGGGGCCGGTACCTCGAGCACCACCTTGTCAGTCTCGAGGTCCGCGAGATTCTCGTCGCGACTGACGCTGTCGCCGGCCTTCCTGTGCCACGCCACCAGCGTGGCGTCCGCCACGGACTCCGGCAACTGCGGTACCTTGATCTCTATCGTCATGACATCTTCCTCACACCTGTCGCCGTGAGACGCGTCGTCTCGCGTGCGGCCCCTTCCTTCGCTTCCGATTGCAGCGCCGCCTCGATGAGCGCCGCCTGTTCGATCTCATGGATCTTGAGAATGCCGGTGGCCGGCGCCGCGGCCGGCGGACGTCCCGCATAGAGCAACTCGATGCCGGCGGGCAGCTTCTCCTGCAGCCGATGCCGGATCTGATACCACGCACCCTGGTTCTGCGGCTCCTCCTGGCACCATACGATATCGCGCGCGGCCGGATAGCGGCGCAGCACGGCTGCGTACTCGTCGGTCGGAAACGGGTAGAGCTGCTCGATGCGCACGAGCGCGACATCCCGGATGCCATCCCTGCGCCGCGCCTTCAGGAGGTCGAAGTAGACCTTGCCGCTGCAGAACACCACGCGTCGTACGGCAGCCGGGGCCAGTTCGTCACTTTCGTCGAGCACGTTCGCGAAGCGGCCGCGCGCGAGATCTTCGAGCGACGAGACCGACAGATCGTGTCGCAGCAGGCTCTTTGGCGTCATCACGACGAGCGGTTTCCTGAAGCTGCGCAGCATCTGCCGGCGGATCATGTGGAACATCTGCGCCGGCGTCGACGGCACGCACACCTGCATGTTGTTCTCGGCGCAAAGTTGCAGGAAGCGCTCGAGCCGCGCGGATGAATGCTCTGGGCCCTGACCTTCGTAGCCGTGCGGCAGGTAGAGCACGAGGCCGCACATGCGGCCCCACTTCGCTTCGCCCGAGCTGATGAACTGGTCGATCACGACCTGCGCGCCGTTCATGAAATCGCCGAACTGTGCTTCCCAGATCACGAGAGCGTGCGGCTCGGTGGTCGAGTAGCCATACTCGAACCCCATGACGGCCTCTTCGGACAGCACCGAGTCGATCACCTGAAAGCGCGGCTGATCGGGCTTCACGTGCTGCAGCGGAATGTGCACCGCGTCGGACTGCTGCTCGTGCAGCACGGCGTGCCGATGGAAGAAGGTGCCGCGACCCACGTCCTGCCCGCTGATACGCACGGGGAAACCCTCATCGAGGAGGGACGCATAGGCAAGCGTTTCGGCGCAGCCCCAATCGAAGGGCAGTTCGCCAGCGAGCATCTTCACGCGGTTCGCGATGACATGCGCCACGCGCGGATGCAGCGTGAATGCGGGCGGCACCGCGGTGATGCGCTCACCGAGAGCGCGCAGCCGCTCGAGCCCGACGCTTGCCACCCGCTCCTGCCAATCGACCGCTGCGTACTTGCTCCAGTCGACCGTGTACGTATTGCCGATCATGCCGAGCGAGGCGCGCGCCTGCGGGCGCCCCTCGTCGAGACCGGACCGATACTGCTCCACGAGACCCGCAGCCTCCGCTTCCGTCAGCACGCCCTCGGCGACAAGACGGTCCGCGTAGATCTTGCGGGCGGTCGGCTGCTTGCGGATGGCCTGATACATGAGCGGCTGGGTGGCGGCTGGCTCGTCGGCCTCATTGTGCCCGTGACGTCGATAGCACACGAGATCGATCACGACGTCCTGGTGAAAGCGCATGCGGTACGCGAGCGCAAGACGCGTGACGAACACCACGGCCTCGGGGTCATCGGCATTGACGTGGAAGATCGGCGCTTCGAGCATCTTCGCGATGTCGCTGCAGTACATGGTCGAGCGCGCGTCCTCTGGATTGGAGATCGTGAAGCCCACCTGGTTGTTCACGACAACATGCACTGTGCCGCCGGTCGCAAACCCGCGCACCTGCGACAACTGCAAGGTCTCCATCACAACGCCCTGGCCGGCGAATGCGGCGTCGCCGTGGATCAGGATCGGCAGCACACGATCACCCGCAATGTCTCCGCGGCGTTCCTGACGCGCGCGCACCGAACCCTCGACGACCGGATTGACGATTTCGAGGTGCGACGGGTTGAACGCGAGCGCGACGTGCACGTTGCCACCCGGCGTGCGCAGGTCCGCCGAGAAACCCTTGTGGTATTTCACGTCGCCGGAACCCTGCAGATGTGCGGTGTCGTACTTGCCCTCGAATTCCGAGAACAGCACCGAGGGTGACTTGCCGAGCACGTTGACCAGCACATTGAGGCGCCCGCGGTGTGCCATGCCGATGATGCACTCCTCGATGCCAGCGACGCCGCCGCGTTGCACGAGATCATCGAGGAGCGGAATGAGCGCGTCGCCACCTTCGAGCGAAAAGCGTTTCTGGCCGACGTATTTCGTGTGCAGGTAGCGCTCGAGGCCTTCCGCTGTCGTGAGTTGCCAGAGCAGATTCTTCTTCTCGTCGGCCGTGAACCTGCCGAGCAACCGGCCTGCCTGGAACTCGTCCTGCAGCCACAGACGTTGTTCGGTGTCCGAAACATGTGCGAACTCGGCGCCAATCGGCCCGCCGTAGATGTGGCGCAACTGCTCGATGATCTCGCGCAGCGGCAAGCGCTGCGCGATCGAGCCCGAACGGCTGCCAGTGAAAAATTCGGTGTCGAGGTCCGCTTCGGTGAGGCCGAAATAATCCAGTTCGAGCACACGCGGCATCGCTCGCTCGAGCAGGCCGAGCGGGTCGAGCTGCGCAACCAGGTGACCGCGGTTCGCCCAGATCTGCACAAGTCGCGCAACTGCGCCCTGCTTCGCGTTCGCCAGATTCGCGCTCATCGCAGCGGGCGCCGACGCGTCTGCGAGTCTTGGCAGGCGCGCACGCTGCGCAATCGCCGCGACTACGCCCGAGTGCGACTGCTCACCCTGGCGAGCGGGGCCGAGACGCGCGAAATACTCGCGCCAGGCGGCGCTGACGCTCGCGGGATCGCGCAGATACTGGTCGTAGAGGCCCTCGACGTAGGCGGCATTGCTGCCATACAGGGGGGTGGACGCAAGCTGATCCGGCAGGGTTGTGCTCACTCGACGGGAAATACCGCAAAAAAGAGCCAACTAGTCTAGCCGATAGCCCCAATCCGGTCGAGCAACCACAGCTCGTATCCCACGAGCGCTGCATAACCCGCAGCGGCCGCATAGAGAATGACTCCGGCGGGAAAAGTCCCGAAGGCGCGGATGCGCACCAGAATCGTGAGCACGATCACGCCAGAAGCCGTCAGCACGAGTTTCCAGAACGCAAATGCACGGCCGGAGCCTGTCACCAGCGGAGCCATGATCGGGTTCACCTCCGTGGCACCGTGCTGCATCAGCACGAGCGTCAGAAACGCGTCGGCACAGGAGAGCAGCAGAATGACGAGTGCCACGCCAAGCCATTGCGGGTGATGGCGATCGACGGCAGCCAGCGCCCTGTCGTCACGACGACGCGGGCCCTGGCGACGGGAATGACTACCGCCGGCGAGGAGCCCGTGCAAGGTCCGCTGGCGTCGATCGGATCCGTTACCGCGGCGCTCATCGGCGCGCGGCGCTTGCCTTCTCATGCAGCGGCGAGTCTAGCTTCGCTCCACGCAAACAGGATGCGACAGAATGTGAGCCCAGTCACAAAGGCTCATCATCGCCTGTAAGATCACGCTGTCATGCCAGAGATCCAGCTCACGGGACTTGCAACGGCATTCGGCATCGGCCTCATGATCGGGGTCGAGCGCGAGCGTGCGCATGCAGGCTCCGAGGCGCCAGCGGGCGTACGCACTTTCGCGCTGGTCGCGGTCCTCGGCGCACTCGCGGCGTTCGACGAGTCGAGGCTCGTGTTACTCACTTTTGGAGCGGTCGTCGCAACGTTCGCGGCGCTCGCCTACTACAAGGCTGGCGCAGCCGCCCCCGGCCTCACAACCGAAGTGGCCATCGTGCTCACCTATGTGCTGGGCGCGCTCGCGATGCGCGCAGCCGAACTCGCCGCCGGGCTTGCTGTGCTCGTCACCATACTGCTGGCGTCGCGCTCCCGGCTGCACGACTTTGTGCGCAACCGCCTCACCGAACACGAAGTCGCCGATGGCCTGATGCTCGCGGCCGCCGCACTGATCGTGCTGCCGCTGCTGCCGGACCGGCCTCTCGACCCGTGGGGCCTTCTCAACCTGCGGCTCGTGTTCGCACTGGCAGTTCTCTTCATGGCAATCGACGCGGCTGGCTATATCGCCTTGCGTGCGTTCGGCACGCAAAGCGGCCTGCCGCTCGCCGGCTTTTTGGGCGGTTTTGTCTCGAGTTCCGCCGTGCACAGTGCAATGGGCAAGCGGGCGCGCGTTGCGCCGCAGACCATCAGCGCAGCCGTGGCGGGCGCCGCGCTGTCTTCGATCGCCACCGTGCTCAAGCTCGCCGCCGTGCTCGGCGTGGCCAGCTTGCCGCTGCTCGCCGCGCTGGCACTGCCGCTTGCGCTTTCAGGTGCTGTTGCCATTGCCTACGGCGTTACCTTCATGTGGCGCGCGCAGGGCAGCGATGGTCCGCTTGCGCCCGGCCGGGCCTTCAACCCCGCCCACGCATTCGGATTCGCACTCGTCATTGGCACTTTCATTGCGGGTTCGGTACTGCTTGTGCGCTGGCTCGGTCCGCGGGGCGCAATCATCGGTGCAGGCCTCGCCGGATTAGCCAATGTGCACGCCGGCGCCGTCTCGGCCGGCGCGCTCGATCGGGCCGATGCACTGGATGAGCGTACCGCCTGCATCGCTGTGCTCGTTGCATTTACCACCAACTCCTTGACCAAGGCGGGTCTTGCAGCGTGGTCTGGGGGCGCCGGGTTTGCCTGGCGGCTCCTGCCGGGTCTCGCCCTCATGGTCGCGGCGGCCTGGGCAGGTCTGTTGCTATAACACGACGCCGTCTGCCTCGTGGCCATCGGTACAATTCTCCCGCTCTTTACGGACTGTGCCTATTTACAGCGGGTGCTCGCGCAAGGTACACGTCAGCGGCGTCGCGGATGCGCAACAACCGTTTCGGGGGACGAATCGATGGCACGTGCACTCATGGTTCTGACTGCCTTCGCGGCGTCGTCGTATGGACTCGCCGTGGCGCAGGAGCCGCAACAGGGGCAAGGCAACGTCATCCAGGGGCTGGAAGAAGTCACTGTGACGGCACAGCGTCGCGAGGAATCGGAGCAATCGGTGCCGCTTGCGATCACTGCGCTCTCGGCCGACATGCTCGAGCGCCAGCAGATCCGCAACATCGCGCAGCTCGACCAGGTTGTGCCGAACATCGTGATGAACCCGAACACCGGCACGAGCAGCGCGTCGAAGATCTTCCTGCGCGGCGTCGGCGAGGACGAATCGTTCTTTACCGCCGATACGCCGGTCGGCGTCTATGTGGACGATGTCTACATTGCCCGCCAGACCGGCGCGATGTTCGACCTGTTCGACATCGAGCGCCTCGAAGTGCTGCGCGGCCCGCAGGGCACGCTGTATGGCCGCAATACGTCAGCCGGCGCCGTGAAGCTTGTCTCGAAGAAGCCGACCCTCGGCGAGTACCAGGGCCTCGCCGAGCTGACGGTCGGCAACTACGATCGCTTCGACGTGCGCGCCACGGGCAATCTGCCGATCGGCGACAAGGCGGCGCTGCAGGGTGCGGTGCTCATGCGTACTCACGACGGCTACACCCGCAACGCGTTCAACGGCCAGTTCGTCAACGACCAGGATGTCACGGGCGCACGCCTGTCGCTGCTCGCCGAGCCGACGGATATTTTCCGCGCGCTGTTCAGCGCCGACTACATCCGTGAGCGCTCCACGCCCGGCTACCCCGTGCCCCTCGCGCTGAACGCCCTGCGTGATCCGTTGCCCGATCCGGTGTCTCAGACCGGCAGCTTCTTCGTGACCAATTCCGACATCGTCGATCCGAAAAATGACCTCGATCAGTGGGGCCTCTCCGCGACCATCGAGTACGAGTTGTCGGACAGCCTCACGATCAAGTCGATCACGGCCTACCGCACCATCGAGAATCTCCTGTACCTCGATGCGGACGGTGGCGTGCTCGCGCCGCCTCCGTCCATCAAGGGCCGGTTCCACCTCTTCCAGGATCAGGAGCAGTATCAGGCGAGCCAGGAGCTGCAGGCACTGGGTGACCTGCTGGACAACCGCCTGAAATACGTGGCCGGTCTCTACTACTTCCGCGAAAACAACCAGCAGGACACGCGCAACGTGGTCGGACTGCCCCCGTTCATTTCGCTGCCGATTTCATTGTCGGGACGTTTTGACCTGACGAATATCGCGCGCGAGGAACTGACGACCGACTCCTACGCCGCGTTCGTCAGTGGCACCTTCGATATCACGGATCGCCTGTCGCTCACGGCCGGCCTGCGCTATACACGCGAGAGCAAGGACTTCACGAACCACGTGATGCTGCCGAACGGCAGCCAGCAGGTCGTTTGCATCAATGGCACGGGTGCCACGCCTGCACAGGCTGCCGCTGCGCCCTGTACGCCCGCCCAGCTGGCGCTCGGCTATTACAACTTCACGAACCAGAGCGCTTTCGACAGGACCTGGGACGACACCACGCCGCGCGTCGTGCTCGACTATCAACTCGCCGATACGGCGCTGGTCTATCTCTCGGCGGCCAAAGGCTTCAAGGGCGCCACGACGTCGGGCCGCGACACGGCAGCACTCAAGAATCTGAACCGTGTCATCGGCGACCCCGAAACCAACTGGAGTTACGAAGCCGGCCTCAAGGCCGACTGGCTCGGGCGGCGCTTGCGCACCAACCTCGCGGTATTCCGCAACGAGTACGAGGGACTGCAATACGGCGTCACTTCACCCAGCGGCGGCTTCGACCGCATCAACGCGGGGGATGTCACGATGGACGGCCTCGAACTTGAAGTGACGGCCGTACCGGTCGAAGGTCTCGAGCTCAACGGTGCGCTCGGCCTGCTCGACGGCGAGTACACGAGCTGGACTGCGCCGCTCAATACCTGCGCTGCGCAGGGCCTCACGACGGTCGCCCAGTACCTCGGGCTGCCGATCAAGCAGGCGCCGGAGTGGAGCTACCGCGTGGGGGCCAACTACTCGCTCGACATGGGTCAGCGTGGCGTGGTCTCGCTCGGTGCGGACTATTCCGCAAAAGACGACCACTACAACAATGTGTGTGCGAGCCCGGGCATCCGCGTGCAGGACTACGAATTCCTCAACGCGCAGCTGCGCTGGAAGAACACGCGTGGCAACGTGAGCGTCACGCTCGCGGGCAACAACCTGTCGGACTCCGAGGTCTTCAACGGCGGCTTCGACTTCGGCCGCTCGCTCGGCTTCGCATCCGGCTATCTCTACCCGCCCCGCACGTGGTCGCTGTCCGTGCGCTACGGTCTCTGAACGAAAGGAAACCCGTGAAACACGTCGCAGCCTTTGCATTCGGTGGCGCACTCCTGCTTTCGTCGTGCGCACAGAAGTCGCCCACCTTCGATGCGTACCGCCTGTCCGCCGAAGTGAAGACGCTCTCGTCGGATGCCTTCGAAGGGCGCGCGCCCGATACACCGGGTGAGATCAAGACGGTCGAGTACATCACGCGGGAATTCACCGACGCGGGACTCTCGCCCGGTGGCGACATGAAAGACGGCAAGCGCACCTGGACCCAGGCCGTGCCGCTCGGTCGTTTCGAGATCACGGGACCGGTGAAGATCGCGGTCAGGACAGGTGGCGAGACCGTACCCTGGACGCAGGGTGAACAGATCGCGGTGCGTGCAGCCATGAATGGCACCACTGTGGTCAAGGTCGACAACGTGCCGCTCGTCTTTGTCGGCTATGGCGTCGACGCCCCCGAGCGCAACTGGGACGACTACAAGGGGCTCGACCTCAAGGGCAAGATCGGCATCGTGCTCGTCAATGATCCGGATTTCGAGACGGGCCAAGGCGACTTTGGTGGCAAGGCCATGACCTATTACGGCCGCTGGACCTACAAGTACGAGGAGGCCGCGCGACGCGGCGCGGTGGGCATGCTGGTCGTGCATGAGACCGATCCAGCCTCGTACGGATGGGAAACAGTGAAGAACTCGAACACCAACACGATGTTCGACATCGTGCGCGCGCACCCCGCAGAGGATCACACGTTGATCGAAGGCTGGATCCAGCACGACGTCGCCGTCGAGCTCTTCCGCCGTGCTGGCCTCGATTTTGCTGCCTTGAAGAAGGAAGCACAGACGCGCGATTTCAGACCGGTGGAGTTGCAGGGCGCAAGCTTCAATGCAGACTACGCGGTATCGTCGCAAGTGATCACCTCGCACAACGTGGTCGGCCGGGTCGAGGGGGCAATGCGCCCCGACGAGACCGTGATCTACAGCGCGCACTGGGATCATCTCGGCATCGGTGCGCCCGACGCCCGTGGCGATCGCATCAACAATGGTGCCGTCGACAACGCCACAGGCACCGCCGCGCTCATCGAAATGGGGCGCGCCTTCGCGAACGGCAAGCGCCCTGAGCGCTCCGTCGTGTTCCTGGCAGTGACCGCCGAGGAGAAGGGCTTGCTGGGCTCGGAGTACTACGCCGCGAACCCCCTCTATCCTCTTGCGACGACGGTCGCCGTGCTCAACATGGATGCCCTCAGCCCCTGGGGCCCGACGCGCGATTTCTCGATTTCGGGCAGCGCGAAACTCGACCTGCTCGACAGGCTGATCGGCGCTGCGAAGGCCTGGAAGCGGACGTATACCCCGGATGCGAAACCCGAGGCGGGGCTGTTCTTCCGCTCCGATCATTTTCCGTTCGCCAAGCGCGGCGTGCCTGCGGTTTCATTCGATTCAGGCGAGGACTGGGTCGACGGCGGAGTTGCGGCAGGCAAAGCCGCCTCGGAAGACTATTCAACGAATCGCTACCACCAACCCGCCGACGAATGGAACGCGAAGTGGCCATTCACCGGAATGCAGCAGGATCTCGCGCTGCTCTACAAGGTGGGTTCCGACCTCGCCAATTCGGATCAGTGGCCCAACTGGACTGCGGACTCGGAGTTCCGCGCGGCGCGTGATGCAACGGCTGCGGAGCGCAAGTGAGGTACTGGTCGCAGCCGTGAACCCTCAGGCCTGAACGAGTTCCGTGCCGCGGGCCATCATGGCCGCGGCACGGGGCTCGCGAGGCTCAGTGACGGTCCTGGGCGTCGTGCTTCTGCCGGTAGATGCGCTTGCTCTGCACGTCCGCGGCATGTTCGAGACGCGCACGTTCGCGCAACGTCACGTCACCGTCAGATTTTGCGCGCGCTTCCATGCCGCGCAGATGCACCTGGCCTTTCACGAGGCGCCGCGTCTCCGGACGCGTGAGTTCACCTGACCGCACGCCCTGCCCGATCCGTTCGCGCTGATTGTGCTCGCGATGATCGAGCCGCGGGGTCGAGTCTGCGGCGGCCACACCACTCATGAAGACCGATACTGCAAACGCCGCGACGGCGGGGAGAATCATTCGATTCGACATATCAGGGCTCCTGCTTGGGTCTCTGCGTCAAACAACGCGACAGGAGGGGCGGGGTTGACCGGCCCGTCTCCGACATTCCGCTTGCCGACTGTCAGTCTGCAACCGCCGCGCGCACTGCCCGAAATTCGGAGTCCTTGCGCCATTGCGGCCAGCGTCGCGAGATCGCGAGTTCCGTTCCGATCGTGCGAAGCAGCTCGACGTCCTGCACGGCCCCGCGCAGATCCCAGTCGGGCGACCAGCGGTCGCACGTCTGGTGATAGCAGTTCATGTAGTCCGCGAGCCAGCGATCGCCCGCGGCGCGGCCCCCTTCGACCAGATCTGCGCCCCCGCTCATCGCCATGAGGAGGAGGACGGGCACACCCTTCTTTGCCATCGGGAAATGATCGGCGCGATAAAAGAGACCGCGCTCCGGCAGCGCTTCCGGCGTCACGACCCGCCCCTGCTTCGCCGCAGCCCGCGCGAGATCGTCCTCGAGATCGCTCTGCCCTTCGCCGACCAGCAAGACATCTCGCGCGGGCCCTGCCGTCTGCAGGATGTCGATCGTCAGATTGGCGACCGTCTTCCCGACCGGATACAGCGGGTGGTCCGCGTACGCCATCGAGCCGAGCAGACCGCGCTCCTCCGCAGTCCAGAGCGCAAAGACGAGCGTGCGCCCGGGGCGCGGGCCGGCGGCCAATACGCGCGCGAGTTCGAGCACGCCCGCCGTGCCAAGTGCATCATCGTTGGCCCCGGCGCGTACGGTGCGCCCCTCGGCATCTGGCGCGCCGATGCCGTAAGCATCCCAGTGCGCCGCGAACATCACCGTCTCATCCGGATAAGTTGTGCCGGTGAGCTTTGCGAGCACGTTGTGGCTCAGGGTCGTTTCCGTGGAAACCGGGATGTCCGCAGTCAGGGTTGCCGGCATTTCGACCGGGCGGAAATCGCCGCGGCGCGCCTGCACACGCAGCGTATCGAGATCAAGACCTGCAGCGTGGAACAACGACGCGGCAAAGTCGTGCGCAAGCCAACCCCGTACCGCAAGTTGCTGCTCCGGATCGCGGCTCGCGAGGTCGTAGTTTTCACCCGCCGACGCGATGACAGTCGGCCAGCCATAGCCTGCACCGTCTGTATCGTGCACGATCAGCGCCGCAATCGCGCCGCGGCGGGCAGCTTCTTCGTACTTGTAAGCCCAACGCCCGTAGTAAGTCATGCGCCGCCCGCCGAAGCGGCCGGCGACCGGCTCGCCCGCCGCGGCGTGGAAATCCGGATCGTTGACCAGCATCACCACGACCTTGCCGGCGACATCGACGTCCTTGAAATCGTCCCACTGCCGCTCGGGCGCCGTCACACCGTAACCGACGAATACGAGTGGTGCCGCGCGCACGTCGATGTGCGACGTGTTGCGCACGGTGTTCAGGTAGACCTCCGTCCCCTGTGCCAGCGGGTGCGATTGTCCACGAATGGCAAGGCTGAGCGCGCGCGGCGTACCGAGCTGTGTCCGGATGAGCGGCACCGCCTGGGTCCAGCCGCCGTTCGCGCCACCCGGCTCGAGACCAGATGCGCGCAAGCGCTCCTGCAGATACGCGATCGTCTTCACTTCACCGTCTGTACCGGGCGCGCGACCTTCGAACTCGTCGGACGCGAGTGTCTGCACGATCGCGGAAAGCTGCGCCGGATCGATCGCAGGCGTCAGACCATCCGGCAGTGATCGACAGCCCACGAGCAGGAGCAGCCCGGAAGTGACAAGCAGCAACATTCTCTTTGTTGACATACCCCGATCTTAACCCCGTGGGTCGCTCCCCTGCGTTCAAGGATGCAGTACCAGCACCCGGGAGCCACCATGCAGTCGAATCTCATTGCCATGCCAACGTCGTTGCCCGCCGCCCGTCGCACGAGGCGCGCAGCAGTCCTGTCGTTGTGCTTCGCCGCGTGGTTTGCCGCCCCCGCAAGCGCCGCGCCCGGTGTCGCGCAAGTCGGGATTCATGATCACACTGCGGGCGAGACCCTGACCGTTCACCGGAGGTTCGGCGAAAAGTGGATCGTCGGCGAGCGCGGTCACGAGTATTC
>CAUJHX010000236.1 GCA_963204795.1 Pseudomonadota bacterium
GAAGCGCGTCTGAGAGACAGTGGAGGCGCGCATCGTTGCGGCGTTTCCGCTCGCGGGCGTGCGCGCGGGCTCGGCGCTGCTGCGCGTGGGCGCTCGCCTGCTCGCGGTGCAGGACGACGCCTATTGCGCCTGCTGGATCGACCTGCCCGACCTGCGCGTCACGCGATTCGTGCTCGCGGCGGACGGTGCGCCATTGCCCAAGGCCGGGAAACCGGATTTCGAAGCGGCCGTGCGCACAGTCGATGGCCGCATCCATCTGCTCGGTTCCGGTTCGACCCGCCAGCGCACGGTAATTGCGCGCATTGATCTTGCGAGCGAATCCGTCGCGCTGAGCGACGTGCCGCAGATCTACGACTGTGTGCAGCGCGCGCTCGCTCTGGCCAATGGTCCCAATATCGAGGGCGCGACAGTCGACGGCGATGTACTGCGGCTGTTCCACCGCGGCATCGTCACCGCCAGCGCCACGATTGACCTGCCACTGGGGGTGCTCGATGGCGAGCCACCCGAAGTGCTCGCCTGGCGCTGGATCCGCCTCGGGCAACTGGAGGGCGTCCCGCTTTCAGTGACCGACGCCGCCATGGTGGGTCGTCACTGGACACTGTTCCTGGCCGTGGCCGAGGATACGATCGATGCGATCGCGGACGGGCCCGTCGTCGGCTGCGCCATCGGCCTGCTGACCGGATCTCCCGATCGGCCGGAAGCCAGCTGGTGTCGGGTCCTTGATGCCGACGGTCGGCCGAGCCGCCGCAAGCTGGAGGGGGTTGCGGCCGATGATGATCTGCGCGGTGCATGGGTCATCACGGATCCCGATGACTCGGGGCAGGCGGCCGAACTCTGTCGTGTCGAACTGCGAGGCTTCTAATCGATCGCCAGCCGCAGCACCTCGCCCACGCGCTCCCGTTCGACATCTTCCGCATGGAACGGCAGGCGCATCCATCGCTTGTCATCAAAGAGTGACAACTGGTCGAAGGATAATGGTGAATCGGGCTGCGACGACTGCCCGTAGACCATGACCGCATCGGCGACTGGTCCGCGATCGTCGAAGGTCACAGTCTGGATGTAGCTGCTGCCGAAATTGATAGGGTAACCACCGGCTTCGAGAGTGTTCGTGCCGAACGTCTCCACCTTGTTCAGCACACCTTCGAACTGCGGGCCTCCGTGCACGCCGACCTTGCCGTGGTGCGTCGTGTACGACTGCACCTCGCCGAGCGGCGCATCGAGCGCGAAACCGGCTGCGCGGACCGTCGCGACAGCCTTGTCGAGCGCCTGCAGCAGCTCCGAGCGGATGCGCGGATCCTCGGTGTTGAGGTCCGCGGGTGTGGTTGCCGGCTGGGCCGCATCGAATGGCCGGCGCCACACGCCCTTGATCTCACCCGCCGCTCGCCACCACTCGCGAAAGACATGCTCGCCGCGCGAGTCGAGATTGTTGCGCCGGTCCCAGGCCGCGAGCACGGCACAGCCGGCGCGTCCCGCTTCTGTCGGCGCTTCCCGGCAGACAGGCAGGAAATCATCCAGCACGAGGTAGGCCGCATGATTGCGATTGCGGAACAGCATCGCCTGAATCCCGGCAGGATCCACCTTGGTATCCGGCGCAATGTCATCGGTACCGGCCAGCCGCTGCCTGATCTCGTAGAGGCCGGAGCGTGTGCGCAGACTCTGGGGATAATCGGTCCAGCCGATCAGGGGCGAGTACTCCGGCCAGTCGATGGCGGGGTTGCTCATCCAGAAACTGTCATTGCTGTTCTGCACCCAGTCGCGGCGCACGGTGACCGGCATGCGTTCGATCGGCAGCAACCCCGGTACGGGAGAGCGCGGGTCGCGATGCCAGTCGCAATCGCTGCGGGAGCCGGCCAGCACGACGAGATCCGATGCCTTGAAGAGCGCCGCTGCCGGCTTCGACGGCGCACAGCGCTGCAACTGTGCCGCATCGACGTCCGGGACGACGCTCACGTCGGCGTACATCGCACGACCATCCCGGTCCGCCGCGATGGTGTTGACCCAGGGCACGCCCAGCTTCGCGAGCGTCGTGCGCATTTCCCCGACGCTCCGGTCACGATTGAAGCCGAGCCAGATATCCATGGCACGCAGGTTGAGCGTGTTTGCGTCCTTCAGCGCGTACGCGCGGGTACGCGTCCAGGCGAGACCCGCCTGCGGCACTTCGAGCACGGGCCCGAACTGCGTCTGCCAGACCGTGTGTTCCCGCTTCTGCACCACGCCCTGCGCGTCGACGACCTCGTAGTGCACGCGCTGCGCAATCATCGGCACCGCTTTGCCGTCGAGGACATAGCTGCGCGCATCATCTTGCGCGAGTTCGAGCTCGAACAGCGTGAAGCGCTTGCCGGTCGATACGGTATGCGTCCAGGCGATATCGCGATTGAAGCCGATCTGGACCACAGGGCTGTGGCCGATGGCTGCCCCCATCACATCGAGCGTACCCGGAATCGTCAGGTGCATTTCCCAGAAGCGGTTGACGCCGCTCCACGGGAAATGCGGGTTGCCGAGCAGCACGCCGCGGCCATTCTTCGTGACTTGCGAGCCGAACGCCCAGCCGTTCGAACCCAGCAGCGGTTCCCTGAGGCGAAAGCGTTCCAGCGCGGCAACAGCGTTCCCGGGAGTGGGAGGCTGCAACGCCGCTTCGCCTGCACCAGGCGGGCTCGCCCCGACGATGGCGTCGGCGAACCGCGCCACGCCGAGCTGGATCATCGTCAGTTCCTGCAGGCGCAGGTACTCCGCCAGAGTCATCGGCTGCAGCCAGGGCTTGCCACGACACTGTGCCGGCAGGCTCTCGCGATGCTCACGCAGGAAGCGGTTGTACCCCTGCACGTAACCGCGGGACACAGCGCGCGTGTCGACACTCGCCTGGCCGTAGGCCGCGGCGAGCGCCGCGTCATTCATGTGGCTGCGTACGAAGATATCAATCTGCTCGTTCGGCAGAACGCGCAGGCCGAGCAACGCGCGCCCGTCTGCACCGAAGTAGCGTGAACGCTCACCGCGGATCGTGACGAGCTCGTTGGCGGTCTGACAGACGTTGTCCTGCGCGTGCGCGTAGGCGATGCCGTATGCGAGGGACTCGTAGTCGGGCGCTTCGATGTGCGCGATGCCGTGCGCCGTCCGCTG
>CAUJHX010000237.1 GCA_963204795.1 Pseudomonadota bacterium
CCCAGTGCCCCGCCGCATCGATCAGGCCCGTTGCGCGCAGGATCGACTCGTACCCGGCGAGCGCGCCGTGAACATCACCGATCGCGACGATCCGCGCGACGCCGTCACACGACCACGGCTCTGCGCACGTCGCCCCCGCCCGCGCCGCAAGCGGCGCCACGAGCATCACGAAACACAACGATGACACCAGGCGCAGGCGCGTACCCCTCTTGCCCGCAGCCCGCAGCCCACAGCCCGTAGCCCGTTGCCCGTTGCCCACTGCCCGTCGCCCCGGACTCAGCTCCTGATATACGCCTCGAGTTGCTCGATCGTTTCCCGCTGCTGGCCGAGGATCGCCTTCACGAGATCGCCGATCGACAACACACCGATCACCCGCCCCCCCTCCAGCACGGGAAGGTGGCGGATGCGCTTGTCGGTCACGAGGCGCATGCAGGAGTCGATGGTGTCATCGGGCGAAACCGTGACGGCGGGCGCCGACATGATCTGCGAGACGGGCGTCTCGCGCGACGCGCGGCCGAGCAGTGCAACCTTGCGCGCATAGTCCCGCTCGGAGACCACGCCGAGCACGCGGTCACCCTGCATCACGAGCAGCGCGCCGATCTCGTGCTCAGCCATCAGGCGCAGCGCGTCGAGGACGATGGTGTCGGGGCCGACAAAATGAGTCGCGTGGCCTTTGCGATCGAGTACGTGCCGTACCAGCATGGGCGAGTCTCCCTCGTCAGTGTGCGTCCTGTTCGCTCGGGGTCACCGTCAGCACCGCGCCGTCCACTCCCGTGACGCGCACCCGCGCTCCGGTCGGCAGCGTCGGCCCGGCGACTTTCCACACCGTATCACCGACACGCACCTTGCCGAAACCCTGCTGGATCGGCTCGACGAGCGTGAGCTCCTGTCCGATGTAGTGCGCGCCGCGCTGGTTCAGGCCCGGCTGGGTCGATTCCTCCGGATTGCGCTTCGCGTAGCTGCGAAACGCGACGATCGCGACGATCCCGAGCGCCCCGAACAGCACGAGCTGCAACTGCCACGGCACCGGCACGATCAGCACCAGCGCTCCTACGACCGCTGCCGAGACCGCGAACCAGATGGCGACCGCGCCCGGCATGAAGGTTTCGAGCGCAGCAAGCACAGCGGCGGCAATCCACCAGTGCCACCACTCGAGCTGCATCAGGAATGCCCTCATGACTGCCTCGCCGGTGGCGCAGTGCCACCCTGCTTCGCCATGGCATCCTTCGCAAGTTCGGCGATGCCGCCGATCGTGCCGATGAGCGCACTCGCCTCCATCGGCAGGAACATCACTTTCTGGTTCGGCGAGGCAGCGAACTCCTTCAGGGCTTCGACATACTTCTGCGCGACGAAGTAGTTGATGGCCTGCACGTCACCTTGCGCGATGGCTTGCGACACCATGGCCGTGGCACGCGCCTCGGCCTGCGCGAGCCGTTCGCGCGCTTCCGCCTCGCGGAACGCCGCTTCCTTGCTGCCCTCGGCCGCGAGCACGACGGACTGTTTTTCGCCTTCGGCCTTGAGGATTGCGGCCTGACGAAAGCCCTCCGCGTCGAGGATGTTCGCGCGCTTGTCCCGCTCAGCCTTCATCTGGCGCGCCATCGACTCGACGAGGTCGGCGGGTGGCTGGATGTCCTTGATCTCGATGCGGGTGACCTTGATGCCCCATGGCGTCGTCGCGTCATCGACGACCTTGAGCAACCGGTGATTGATCTCGTCGCGCTTCGACAGCGTCTCGTCGAGGTCCATCGAGCCGACGACCGTGCGGATGTTGGTCATGGTGAGGTTGATGATCGCGAGGCGCAGGTTGTCGACTTCGTAGGCAGCTTTCGGGGCATCGAGCACCTGGAAGAACACCACGGCGTCGATGCTCACCATCGCGTTGTCCTTGGTGATCACCTCCTGGCGCGGCACGTCGAGCACCTGCTCCATCATGTTGATCTTGCGGCCGACCGCCTCGACGAAGGGCACGATGAAGTGGAAGCCGGGGCCCATCGAGGTCTTGAAGCGCCCGAATCGCTCGAGCGTGAATTCGTAGCCCTGCGGCACCGTGAGCCAGGCCTTTGAGGCGACGACAATGATCGCGATCAGCAGAATGACCGGCAGAACCCCGATGTCGAGCATGGCAACCCCTCTCTGGTGTCGCGAAACTGCGGCAACCTGCCGCAGGGCCCATTCTAGCCATGTGCCGGCCGTGATGCAGTTCAAGGTCCGGCGGCTGCAAAACCCGCACCATTGCCCGGTGTTGCACCCCGATCCCCGCATCGTCGACGTTCAGCCGGACCATTTCGAGGTCACGGAGGACGACGTGCTGCTCTCCGCCGTGCTCGATGGGTCGCTTGCCGTGTGCTTCTACGACGCGGTGGAAGAACACGGCGCCCTGTTGCACCTGCGCTTCATCGCCCGCGGCTCGAACCAGGCGGAGGCCACCGATCGCACGCTGGCGTCGGACCTGCTGCTGCTCGATCGCTGCGTGGAGCGCTTTCGCGGCGCGATGGAGCACGGTGTCGATGTGCAGGGCAAGATCGCCGCGAGCGTCTGGGCGGGCGAAGCCGCGCGCCTTGCCGCTGACGCGGTGCTGGCCTTGATCGGTGAGTACCTGATCGACGCCGGTATCAGCATCGTCTCGCGCGAGATCGAGTACGGGCACCCTGTCCGACTGCTGTTTCGCCCGAGCATGGGAAAGCTGCGGATCGAGTAACAGGCATTGGTGCCGGGTTTTCGGCACCACGACTTCGATTTCGGTCACAATCCCCGGATGCGCCACGCCATCACGCTGCTCGCCGCGAGCCTGATCGCGGCCCCTCTCGCCTCGCAAGCGGCCGATTCCCGCCTGCAGGCGCTCTTCGACTCGGCCTGGGAAGCGGATCTGCGCGACAATCCCATCGCAGCGGACTACCTCGGTGATCACCGCTACTCGGCGAACTGGCCCGATCTGTCCCCCGCAGCATTTGAGGCGCGCCACGCGCGCTACGAGGCGACCCTCGCGCAGCTGAAGGCGCTTCCGCGCACGGGCCTGTCGAGGGCGGATCAACTCAACTACGACCTCTTTGCCAAGGACTTCCAGCGCCGCCTCGACGCGTGGCAGTTCAAGCCCTGGCTCTTCGAGGCGATCCGGCCCCGCGACGGGGTGCAGACCTCGAGTGAGCTTGCGGAGCTGCTGCCCTTCGCTACCGTCGCCGACTATGAGGCGTGGATCGCGCGCCTCACGAAGATGGGCACCTACATCGACCAGAACATCGCGCTCCTCGAGACGGCGATCCGGGAGAAGCGCACGCAGCCGCGTTCGATCATGGAACGCATCCCTGCGCAGCTCGCGAAGCAGATTCCGAACAGCGCCGAGGACAGCCCTTTTTTCGACCCTTTCAAGCGCTTTCCCGACACCATCGGCGCGGATGATCGCGCGCGCCTCATCGGAGCGGCTGGTCGCGCCATCGATGAGCAGGTGATCCCGGCATTCAGGCGCCTCGACACCTTCTTCCGCGACCGGTACCTGCCTGCGAGCCGCCCCACCGACGGCATCTGGGACACGCCGGACGGCATCGCGTACTACGCAAACCGCGCGGCCTTCCACACGACGACCGATCTCACGCCCGGGGAGATCCACGCGATCGGCCTGCGCGAGGTGGCCCGCATCCGCGCGGAGATGGACGCCGTCATCAAGCAGGTCGGATTCACAGGCAGTTTCGGGGACTTTCTCACCTTCCTGCGCACTGACCCGCAGTTCTACTACAAGACGGGCGACGAGCTGTTCGAGGCCTACGCCGCCATGGCGAAGCGCATCGATCCGGAGCTCGTGAAGTTCTTCGGCAAGCTGCCGCGCACCCCTTACGGCGTGCGGCCCATCCCGATGACCAGCGCCCCCGACACGACGACGGCCTATTACCAGGGCCCGGCGCTCGATGGCAGTCGCGCCGGCTACTACTACGTGAACCTCTACCGCCCCGAAGTGCGTCCGAAATACGAGATGCCGGTGCTCACGGTGCACGAGGCGGTGCCGGGCCACCACCTGCAGATCGCGCTGGCGATGGAGGACAAAAGCCTGCCGCTCTTTCGCCGCAACGCCGACTTCACGGCCTATGTCGAGGGCTGGGCTCTTTACAGCGAGCGGCTCGGCGAGCAGATGGGGCTCTACGACGACCCGTACGCGAAGTTCGGCCAGCTGACCTATGACATGTGGCGCGCGGTGCGCCTCGTCGTCGATACCGGGATCCACGCGCAGAAGTGGACTCGCCAGCAGGCCATCGACTACTTCAAGGCAAACGCCGCGAAGAGCGAAGCCGACATCGTCAACGAGATCGATCGCTATATCGCGTGGCCCGGGCAGGCGCTGGCGTACAAGATCGGGCAGCTGCGCATCCTCGAATTGCGCCGTGAAGCGCAGGAGGTGCTCGGCGAGAAGTTCGACATCCGCGCGTTCCACGACGCGGTGCTCGCGACCGGGCCCGTGCCGCTGGATGTATTGACGAGCCGCGTCGAGGGGTGGATTGCCGCGCAGAAATGAGCGGCGGGCCGGACCGCG
>CAUJHX010000238.1 GCA_963204795.1 Pseudomonadota bacterium
GAGGCGGGGCTGGAATTCCGCGAGCCACTGCATCGCATCGAGTGCCGCCCCACGCTGCGACTGCAGCGATTCTGCATGGGAGTCGCCGCCGAACAGGCGTTGATAGCCCGCGAGCGCCTCCTCGATTTCAATGTTTTTCGGCAGCAGCCCGCCCTCGAACACTCCGTAGCGCTCGGCTGCCTTGCGTTTGGCGACGTAGAAGTCGCGGATGCCGTGCTCGGCCATGATGCGCGCGGCTTCCTGCGCAATCGCGCGCCGCAGATTCTCCACGCGTGCAGGCTGATGTCTGCTCATCGCCCCACGAGTGTAGCAAGTTGCGGGCGCGCCGCACCGTGCGCGCCAGCGCAGATCAGAAGATCGGTTCGCTGCCCGCTGCCTGATCGGGCGAATGCGCGGCACCTGGCTGCAAGGCATTGCCGCCGCCCGGCAGATGATCGGCCATGAACAGTTCGGTCACCGCGTCGGGATCGTCCGCGGTCGCCAGCAGGCCCGTTTCACGGGAAATCGGCAGCTCGATCACGCCTTCAGGCCGCGGGCGCACGCGCTGCGGCAGCGCCTTCAGCGCTTCGCGCATGAAATGCACCCAGATCGGCACGGCCGTGCGGCTGCCTTCCTCGCCCTCGCCGAGCGAGCGCTCCTGGTCGTAGCCGACCCACACCGTCGCCACGAGATCACGGCTGAAGCCATTGAACCACGCGTCCTTCGAATCGTTGGTCGTGCCGGTCTTGCCGGCGATGTCGCTGCGGCCCAGCACATTGGCCCGCCTTCCTGTGCCGCGGCGAATCACGTCCGCCATGATGTCGTCCATGATGTAGGCGTTCTGCGGCGAGATGATGCGCTCGGCGATACGGTCCTTTGGCGGCAGCCCAAGCCCGCCGCGCACGGAGCCAGCCGCCTGCAGCGCGAGCGGCGCGTCGAGTTCCGGCGCGCCGGTGCTCGTGGCCGGCAGGCCGCACTGCTCGCACACTTCCCGGGGCGCGGCTTCATAAACGACCTTGCCGGTCGCATCCTCGATGCGGTCGATGAAATAGGGCTCGATCCGGTAGCCGCCGTTCGCGAAGGCCGCAAAACCGGTGGCCACTTCCAGCGGGGTCGCCTGCAGCGTGCCGAGCGCGAGCGTGAGGTCGTTCGGCATCGAGGCACGCGCAAAGCCGAAGCGCGCGGCGTAGTCGATCAGCGTACGCGTGCCGATGTCGCGCAGGATGCGGATCGAGACGAGGTTGCGCGAGCGCACGAGCGCTTCGCGCAGACGGGTCGGCCCCGAGAACTCGCCGCTCGAGTTCTCGGGCCGCCACGACGTCTCGGAATCCGGGTCGTCCATCACGATGGGGGCGTCGAGAATGACGCTGGCAGGCGTGAAGCCGTTCTCGAGCGCAGCGGAATACAGGAAGGGCTTGAAGCCCGAACCCGGCTGGCGACTGGCCTGGGTCGCGCGGTTGTACTTGTAGGCGTAGTAGTCGAAGCCGCCGATCAGCGCCGCGATCGCGCCGTCGTCCGGATCGAGCGCCACGAGCGCGCCCTGTGCCTGCGGTACCTGCACGAGTTGCGCCGCACGCTTGCCGTCGGTCACGACGAACACGATGTCGCCCGGGGCCACCACGTCGGCCGCCTTCTTCGGTGCGGGGCCGCGCGCATCCTCGCCAGTGACGCGCCTCGCCCACGCGAGGCCGTCCCACGGAATCGTCGCGAAGCCGAGTCCCTTGACGCGCACGCGCGCGCTGCGTTCATCGATCGCAGTGACGACTGCGGGATCGACATTGCCCACGGCCTCGTAGGGCGCGAGCAGCGCATCGAGCGCGGCTGCATCGGCGCCTGCCGGCAGCGTGACCCGTGCGGTCGCGCCTCGCCAGCCACGGCGTCGATCGTATTCGAGGAGACCGAGCCGCAGCGCGCGATTCGCTGCCGACTGCAGGCGCGGGTCGATGGTCGTGAATACCCGATAGCCTGCGTTCTGCGCTGCTTCGCCGTAGCGGCGCACGAGCTCGAGTCGCGCCATCTCGGCGACGTAGGGTGCATCGACGTCGTTCAGCGGCGCGTTCAGCTTGCCGACGACCGGCTCGGCACTGGCGATCGCGAGTTCCGCGTCATCGATGTAGCCGAGTTCGTGCATGCGCCGCAGCACATAGCTGCGCCGATCGCGTGCCCGTTGCGGGCTCGCGATCGGGTTCATGTCGGTAGGCGCCTTCGGGATGCCGGCGAGCAGCGCTGCTTCACCGACCGTGAGCCGCTCGAGCGGCTTGCCGAAATAGGTCTCCGCTGCCGCGGCCACTCCATAGGAGCGTTGCCCGAAGAAGATCACATTAAGGTACAACGCAAGAATCTGCTGCTTGGTGAATTCGCGCTCCATGCGCCACGTGAGGAATACTTCCTGGAGTTTGCGGCGCCACTCGCGCTTCTGCGTGAGAAACATGTTGCGCGCCACCTGCATCGTGATGGTGCTCGCGCCCTGCGCGCGGTTGCCCGTGAAGAGATTCACCATGGCGGCGCGCAACACCCCCGCGTAGTCGATGCCGTGATGGCGGAAGAAGCGGTCATCCTCGGCAGCCAGGAATGCTTCGCGCACGGTCGCGGGAATCTGCCCGTAGGTCACCGGTATGCGGCGCTGCTCGCCAATCTGTGCGACGAGCTGCCCGCCGCGGGTGTAAACGCGCAGCGGCACGGCGAGCTCGACGTTGCGCATGTCCGCGCTCGATGGCAGGGATGGGGCGAGAAAAATATAGCTGCCGGCAACGCCCAGGGCAGCCAGCAGTGTGACGCCGATCACACAGGTAGCTGCGACGACGCCGATGCGAAACCAGTTCCACTTCACAGAAAACGACTCTCGTGTCTTGCCCGCGCTCCACGGGCTATGCATAGTAGCCCGCGAACGATCGGCAAACTCACCGAAAGGTGGGGACGCAAAGCCTCCGGTCTAAGGGCGCGTGCCTATGACAGCGGGGTTGCCGGCCGGATGGCACCGCTTGCCCATCCGCTGTCGACGACCGCCAGTGCACATGTACGCCGCCATACGATCAAGGCTCGGGGTCAACCGGTATGAGGTGGCGGGAACGTGATTCGAGGCAGAAGCCATGCGCCGCTACCGCTGTTCCGGCCGTTTCGTGAACGTTCTCACGTTCTATTTGACTTTACGCTGATATATAGTTGGCAGACAAGTTACAAAAGGCGACGGGTTCGGGGCGTAAGTTGCTGAAAAGGAAAGATAAAAGTGTTCCTGCTTCGCCGTAAATACCGGCCCCTGCTGGGGCTGGACATCACGACTTCGTCGGTCAAGCTGATCGAACTGGCCATGGCCGGGGGTCAGTACCGGGTCGAATCCTATGCTGCCGAGCCCACTCCGCAGAACGCGATGAACGAGAAAGCCATCGTCGATGCAGAGGCGGTGGGCGAGGCGATCCGCCGCGCCGCCAAGCGCGCCGGCGCAAAGAGTCGCGAGGTCGCGATCGCGATCAGTGGTGACGCGGCGATCACCAAAGTGATCCAGATGCCGCGCAACTTGCGCGAGCGCGATCTCGAGTCGCAGGTCGAGATGCAGGCCGACCAGTACATACCGTTTCCGATGGATGAAGTCAGCTACGACTTTGAAGTGCTCGGCGCGTCCGACAAGGACACGGACACCAACGATGTGCTGCTCGTCGCCACCCGCACGGAGAATGTCGAGCAGCGCCAGGCCGCGGTAAGCGCCGCCGGGCTGACGGCGAAGATCGTCGACGTCGAAGCCTTCGCGCTCGAGAACTCCTGCCGCCTGATGACTCACCAGATGCCCGATGGTGGCATCGATCGCACCATCGCCGTCGTCGATTTCGGCGCGAGCAGCACCACCTTCAGCGTGCTGCGCAACCTCAAGGTCGTGTACACGCGCGATTTCGCGTTTGGCGGGCAGCTCCTGACCGAGGAGATCATGCGCACCTACGGTCTTTCGATGGAGGAGGCCGGGCGCGCGAAGAAGGAAGGTGGCCTGCCCGGCAACTTCCAGACCGAGGTGCTCGACCCGTTCATCGACGACATGACCCAGCAGGTCAGTCGCTCGCTGCAGTTCTACCTCGCCTCGGGCAGCGGCCGCGAACAGCCGGAGAAGATCCTCGTGTGCGGCGGCTGCGCCAATATCCCCGGGGTCGCCGAAGTGATCGCGAGCCGGGTGGGCATCGCTGCAGAGAAGGGCGATCCGCTCGGCCAGATGAAACTCTCGTCGCGCGCCAAGGCCCAGGCGGTGCAGCGTGACGCCACCGCGCTGCTCACGGCTTGCGGACTTGCGCTGCGGAGCTTCGACTGACATGCCACAGATAAACCTGCTCCCATGGCGCGCCGAACAGCGCAAGGAACGCAAGATGGCGTTTCTCGCTGCGCTCGGCGGCGGCACCGTCGCGGCGCTGCTCGCCACCGGCGTGATCTACATGCTGTTCAGCTCGATGATCTCGGGCCAGCAGCAGCGCAATGAGCGGCTGAAAGCCGAGATCGCCACCCTCGACAAGCAGATCGAGCAGATCAACAGCCTCGAGGCGCAGAAGCAGCGCTTCATCTCGCGCATGGATATCATCGAGAAGCTGCAGCGCTCGCGCCCCGAGATCGTGCACGTCTTCGATGAACTGGTGCGCACGCTCCCCGACGGCACCTTCCTCACCGGGGTCACGCAGACCGGGCATCGGCTGAAGCTCGACGGCGTCGCACAGTCCTCGACCCGCGTGTCGACCTTCATGCGCAACATCGACAAGTCGCAGTGGCTCAAGAACCCCGAACTGTCGGTGATCGAGACGAAGAAGGATCAGGCGCTCGGCGCCACGTTCACGCTGTTCGCCGACGAAGTCACCACGGCCGGCGACGAAGACGATGCGGCCAAGCCGCGCGCGAGGAAGGGAGCCAGCCCGTGAACCTGCTCGAAGAACTGCGCGCTCTCGACCCGAGCGACCCGGGCCGCTGGCCGCTGCCGATCCGTATCGGTGCGGTCGCCGTCTGGTTCGTCGTGCTCGCGCTCGTGCTCTCCTGGGTGTTCGTCTGGCAGAGCCAGCGGCCGGAGCTGCAGCGCTTCCAGGCGGAAGAGCAGCAGCTGCGCACGCAGTTCCGCGACAAGCACGCCAAGGCGGTGAACCTCGAGGTCTACAAGCAGCAGCTCACCGACATCGAGCGCTCGTTCGGTGCGATGTTGCGTCAGCTGCCGGGCAAGACCGAGGTGCCGAACCTGCTGGTCGATATTTCGCAGACCGGCCTCGCCGCGGGACTCGAGGAGAAACTCTTCCAGCCGCAGACCGAGCAGAAAAAGGACTTCTACGCCGAGCTGCCGATCAAGATCCGTCTCACCGGCAACTATCACGAGTTCGGCGCGTTCGTGAGTGGCATCGCGGCCCTGCCGCGTATCGTCACGCTGCACGACATCGTGATCAAGCCGGATTCGAAAGACGCCTACGACGTCCTCACGCTCGACCTCACCGCAAAGACCTACCGCTACCTGGACGAGGATGAAGTCGCCGCCGCCGAGGCGCAGCGCCGCGAGGCCGACAAGGGTCGCCGCAAGTCTTCGGGAGGTGGCGCATGAGCCGCAGCACGATCGCGTTCGCGGGCCTCGCCTGCGCAGTCCTTCTCGCGACCAGCGCCTGCTCGAGTCGCGACAGCGAGCTTGAAGAGTTCATCGCGGCCACGATGAAGGAGCCGGGCGGTCGCGTGGAGCCGCTGCCGGAAGTGAAGCCCTACGAGAGCTTCACCTATGCGGCGCAGAGCCTGCGCTCGCCGTTCATGCCGGGTGGTTCGGGCTCTTCCAGCGCCTCGAGCGTGCGCCCCGACATCAAGCGTAACCGCGAATTCCTCGAACAGTTCTCGCTCGACACCATGCGCATGGTCGGCACGCTGAAGCTCGGCGGCCGCACCTACGGCCTCGTGCAGACCAAGGACGGCATCGTGCACCGCGTCCTGCCCGGCAACTACATGGGCCAGGCCGAGGGCAAGGTCACCGATATCGCAGCGTCGAAGATCGACTTGGTTGAAATCGTTCCGGACGGCCTCGGCGGGTACATGGAGCGTCCCGCGTCGCTGGCCCTGAACGAATGATCGGCAGGGAGAAAGTCAGAATGAACCGTAATTTCGCGTTCCAACCCGTGCGGAGCACGCTGATGTGGCTCGTGGCTGCATGCGTCCTCACGTTCGCAGGTCAGGTCGCATCCGCTGCCGATCCCGAGAACCGGCTCGAGGCAGTGGATGTGCAGACTTTGCCCGGCCAGGTCGTGCAGCTCACGCTGCGCACCTCCGGTCCCGCCCCCGAGCCGATGGCATTCACCATCGACAATCCGGCGCGCATCTCGCTCGACCTGCCGGGCACGGCGCTCGCGCTGCCGTCGCGCCGCGTCGACGTGAACTCGGCCGGTGTCGACACCGTGCTCGCGGCCGAAGCCTCGGGGCGCACGCGCCTCGTCGTGAA
>CAUJHX010000239.1 GCA_963204795.1 Pseudomonadota bacterium
GGCGCGCCGTTGCGCGTCGAGCAACCGCCAGAGTTTCGCCTTCTCGGTATGGTCCGGGCAGGCGGGATAACCAGCCGCCGGCCGGATGCCCCGATAGGCTTCGCGGATCCGCTCGTCGTTTGTCAGCTGCTCGTCGGGCGCGTACCCCCACCATTCGCGTCGCACGCGCTCGTGGAAATGCTCGGCCGCCGCCTCCGCGAGTCGGTCAGCGAGCGCCTTCAGGATGATCCTCGAATAGTCGTCGTGTGCCGCGAGGAACCGCTCGAGGTGCGGCTCGATGTCGAGGCCCGCCGTGACGGCGAACCCACCGATGTAGTCACGTACACCGCTGTCCTTCGGCGCGACGTAGTCGGTGAGGCAGGAGTGGGCGTGGCCCTCTGGCTTCTTCTTCTGCTGGCGCAGATGCGACAGCGTCGCAAGCACCGTGCTGCGCGATTCGTCGCCGTACACCTCGATGTCATCGCCCACCGCGTTCGCCGGCCAGAGCCCGATCACGGCGTTCACCGTGAGCCAGTGCTCCGCGACGATGCTCTTCAACATCCGCCGGGCATCGGCGTAGAGGTTGCTCGCAGCCTCGCCCACCACTGGATCGGTCAGGATGTCGGGGAACTTGCCCGAGAACTCCCAGGCGTTGAAGAACGGCATCCAGTCCATGTACGGGAGCAACTCCGCAACCGGATAGTCGAGAAACTCCTGGACGCCGAGCACCGCCGGGCGTACGGGACGCTCGACGCTCCAGTCGATCGGAAAGCGGTTCGCACGCGCTGCCTCGATCGTGAGCGCGGGCTGCTTGACGCTCTTGCCGGCGTGCTGTTCGCGCCGGCGCTCGTGCTCCAGCGCATTCTTCTCGATGAAAGGCCCGCGCAACTCCTCCGTGATGAGCGACTGGCACACGCTCACCGAGCGCGAGGCATCTTTCACGTACACCACTGCCTCCGGGTACTGGGGCGCAATCTTGACGGAGGTGTGCGCGGGCGAGGTCGTCGCGCCACCGATCAGCAACGGCAGATTCATTCCCTGCCGTTTCATCTCGCGCGCGACGTGCACCATCTCGTCGAGCGAGGGTGTGATGAGGCCGGAAAGCCCGATCAGGTCGGCGCCCTCACGCCTCGCCGCCTCGAGGATCTGCTCGCAGGGCACCATCACCCCGAGGTCCACGACCTCGAAATTATTGCACTGGAGCACGACACCGACGATGTTCTTGCCGATGTCGTGCACGTCGCCCTTGACCGTCGCGAGCACGATCTTGCCGTTCGAGCGCGAGCCACCGTCCTTCTCCTGCTCGATGAAAGGGATCAGGTGCGCGACCGACTTCTTCATCACGCGCGCGCTCTTGACGACCTGCGGCAGGAACATCTTGCCGGCGCCGAAAAGATCGCCGACGACGTTCATGCCGTCCATCAGCGGACCCTCGATCACGCTGATCGGGCGGTCGGCCGCGAGGCGTGCCTCCTCGGTGTCCTGCACGACGAAATCGTCGATGCCCTTGACCAGCGCGTGTTCCAGGCGCTTCGCGACCGGCAGCGAGCGCCACGCGAGATCGGCTTCGCGTCGCTCGGTCTTGCCGCCCTTGTAACGCTGCGCGAGTTCGAGCAATCGCTCGGTTGCGTCGGGACGCCGGTTGAGCACCACGTCCTCACAGGCCTCCCGCAATGCCGGTTCGATGTCCTCGTAGATCGCGAGCTGGCCCGCGTTCACGATACCCATGTCCATGCCGGCCTGGATCGCATGAAAGAGGAACACCGAGTGCATCGCTTCGCGCACTGGTTCGTTGCCGCGGAACGAGAACGAGACATTGCTGACGCCGCCCGACACCATCGCGTGTGGCAGCCGGCGCTTGATCTCGCGCGTCGCCTCGATGAAGGTAACGCCGTAGGCGTTGTGCTCGTCGATCCCGGTCGCGATGGCAAAGATATTGGGGTCGAAGATGATGTCTTCGGGCGGGAAACCGGCTTCCCGGGTCAGGAGCCGCCAGGAGCGCTCACAGATCTCGAGCTTGCGTTCCACTGTATCGGCCTGGCCCTGTTCGTCGAAGGCCATCACGACCACCGCAGCCCCGTAGCGTCGCACCTTGCGTGCCTGTTCGAGGAACGGCACCTCACCCTCCTTCAGGCTGATCGAATTGACGATGCCCTTGCCCTGCAGGCACTTGAGGCCCGCCTCGAGCACGGTCCACTTCGAGGAATCGAGCATCACCGGCACGCGCGCGATGTCGGGCTCGGCAGCGATCAGGTTGAGGAAGCGCACCATCGCCGCTTCCGAATCGAGCATGCCCTCGTCCATGTTGATGTCGATGATCTGTGCGCCGCTCACCACCTGCTGACGCGCAACCTCGACGGCGGCCGCATAGTCGCCGGCCTCGATCAGCTTTCTGAACTTTGCGCTGCCCGTCACGTTGGTCCGCTCACCGACATTGACGAAGAGGCTCGAATCGGTGATTGCGAGTGGCTCGAGGCCGGCCAGCCGGCATTGGACGGGAAGCACCGGCGGCACACGGCGCGGCACCGACTCCACTGCCGCGCGAATCAGGCGGATGTGTTCAGGCGTCGTGCCGCAGCAGCCGCCCAGAATGTTGATGAATCCCGAGGTGGCGAACTCACGGACGATCTCCGCGGTCTCCTGCGGCTGCTCGTCGTACTCGCCGAACGCATTCGGCAAACCCGCGTTCGGGTAGACGCACATATGGGCGTCGGAGACACGCGAGAGTTCCTCGACATAGGGCCGCAGCTGGCGTGCGCCGAGCGCGCAGTTCAGCCCGATCGCAAGCGGCGCCGCGTGGCGCACCGAATTCCAGAACGCCTCGCCGGTCTGGCCCGACAGCGTACGCCCGGACGCATCCGTGATGGTGCCCGAGACGATGATGGGCAGGTCGACGCCGAGTTCGTCGAGCGCGCGGCGTGCCCCAAAGAGCGCGGCCTTCGCATTCAGCGTATCGATCACGGTCTCGATCAGCAGCAGGTCGACCCCACCCCGCACGAGCGCGCGGGTGGCATCACCGTAGGTCGCAGCGAGATCGTCAAAGGTGACGTTGCGAAAGCCGGGATCGTTGACGTCGGGCGATAGCGATGCGGTGCGCGTCGTCGGTCCGATCGCGCCCGCGACGAACCGGGGCTCGCCGCTTGCGGCTGCGACCTCGTCGGCAACGCGCCGCGCGAGGCGCGCGGAGGCGTAATTCATCTCGGGCACGAGCGGTGCCATGCCGTAGTCGGCCTGCGAGACGGCGTTGGCGCTGAAGGTATTGGTCTCGATGATGTCGGCGCCGGCCTCGAGATACTCGCGATGGATTGCCGCGATCATCGCGGGCTGAGTCAGCGACAGCACCTCGTTGTTACCGCGTACGTCGCGGCCATGGTTCGCGAAACGTGCGCCGCGATAGATGGCCTCGTCGGGCCGCTGCCGTTGCACCATCGTGCCCATCGCGCCGTCGAGGAATACGATGCGCGTCTCGAGAAGCCGGTGCAGCCTGCGGATGCGTTCATTGCGGGCGGCCTCGTCGACCGGTTCGATCGCATAGGGCATGGCCACGGCCTGCACGCCCGCCCCGGCCGCGCCCGGCGCGCGCGCGGGCTGCCCGTGCGCCTCGCCACAGACGGCGCTCACGATGCCGCTCCGGCGGATGCCGGGATCGCCGGCTGTGGTGCAGGGCGCACTCCGAGCGCGTGGCAGATCGCGTAGGTGAGCTCGGCGCGGTTCAGCGTATAGAAATGAAAGTCCCTGACGCCGTGTTCGCGCAGCCGTTCGACCTGCCCGATGGCGACACTCGCGGCGATGAGGCGGCGGGTGTCGGGGTCGTCATCGAGGCCTGCAAAGCGCTCGCGCAGCTGTACCGGTATGGTCGCGCCGCAGCGTTCAGCGAAGCGCAGCACCTGGGGGAAGCGCGTGATCGGCAGGATGCCGGGAACGACCGGTACGCGTATGCCGGCGCTCGCGCAGCGATCGCGAAAACGCAGGAACGCGTCAGTGTCATAGAAAAACTGCGTGATCGCGCGACTGGCGCCGGCGTCGATCTTGCGTTTGAGGTTCGCGAGGTCGGCTTCGGCACAGGTCGCCTCCGGATGCACCTCCGGATAGGCCGCAACCGAGATCTCGAACTCCGCGACGCGCTTCAGGCCTGCGACGAGATCGGCTGCATACGCGAAACCCCCGGGATGTGGCTCATAGCGGCTCGCGCCCTGCGGTGGATCACCGCGCAGCGCGACGATATGCCGGATGCCTTGCGCCCAATAGGCTCGCGCCACATCGAGAATCTCCTCGCGCGCCGCACCGACGCAGGTCAGGTGGGGTGCCCCCGTGAGTCGCGTCTCCCGCCCGATGCGCGTCACGATATTGTGCGTGCGCGTGCGCGTCGAGCCATCGGCGCCGTACGTCACCGAAACGAAATGTGGCGCGAGCGGCGCAAGGCGCTGCACCGAGCGCCACAGTGTCGCTTCCATCTCTGCGTCACCCGGCGGAAAGAACTCGAAAGAAACGGCAATTTCCCGCGAATGTGCATTGGTCGTCATGCGGCGCTCACTGTCGATGCCCGGTGCCGGGCGTGGGCAACGAGCACGTGGGCGTCCTCGTCGATTGGTTTCAACTTCTCGGTACTGAAGCCCGCCGCAGCAAGCAGACGCCGCAGTTCGGTGATCGGGTGCGCGACGACATTGCCGCGCACATGCTCGAGGAATTCGTATGGCAACACGACCCAGAGCAGAGCCGCTGGCGCGAGTCGCCGGCGCACAGCGTGCAGCGCGGCATCGACCGCATCGGCACTCTTCGCGCCGGTGAGATCGACGATGGCGGCCTGCGCTGCGGATCCCTCGATCGTCAACTGCGCGTTGAGCCTGCAATCGATACCGCGGCGATCGCAATGCTCGCGCAGCGCCTCACGGTTGGCGGCGCGTCCTGCCACGATCACAAGCCGACGCGCGACGGTTGCTGCCGCATCGATGAGTTCCAGGTGCATCGGCTCGATGAGCAACAGGCGCCCCACCGGCACCGGCGGTGCGCTGTCGTGAATGAAGCCCGCGATCGCGCGACCGAGTCTCGACGCACGCGGAGCCAGCGGCCGCAGATCGCGGGCGCTCGTTGCCGCGCGCTGCGCATCGCGTCGGCGCACGACGTCGGATCCATCGATGCGCGACAACAATGTACTGACGAACCAGGCCGCTTCACCCTCACTCGCGAGCGAGTAACACACCCACTGCCCCCGCCGCACGCGACGCAAGAGACCGGCGTCGCAGAGCACCTTCAGGTGCCGCGACACGCGCGGCTCGCTCTGCCCGACACTCGCGGCGAGCTCGGTCACGCTCCATTCACGCACGGCGCACAGCGCCAGCAGCCGCAGACGGGTGGATTCACCCGCGGCGCGCAGCATCCGGGTAGTGTCAGCAAGGTTCAGCACAAATTAAAGGTATATTTAATTCCTTAATTATTATAGTAACTGTTTGACCCGACTCAAGTAAACCCCGGAAGCAGGGGGGTCAGTTGATGCCTTGCGGAGCAGGAACGCTGGGCGGCCCGAAAACCTGTGTGACGTCGATCGCATCGAACACGTACGGTCGATGGCAGAAGTCGCAAGTCACCGTGACTTTACCCTGCTCCTGCAACACCGACTGCACTTCTGCTTCACCCAGCGAGCG
>CAUJHX010000240.1 GCA_963204795.1 Pseudomonadota bacterium
GAGCGGCGATGCCAGCAACGCGCCGCAGACGAGCCTCGCGCTCGTGCTGGCAGGCGTCATTGCAAACACCGACCCGAACACCGGGATCGCCATCATCGGCGAGAGTGCGGCTGCCGCGAAGGTCGTGATGGTCGGCGACACCGTGCCCGGTGGAGCCAGGCTGCACGCCGTTTACGCGGACCGCGTCGTGCTCGAGCGCGCCGGCGCGCTCGAATCACTGTCCCTGCCGCATCAGTCGACACTCGCCTCGGCTGCGCCGGCTCCTGCCCTGCCCGCGCAGCTGCCGACGGCCGGCGACATCCAGATCCTCGATCGCATGAAGAAGCTCATCGAGAAGGATCCGGGCGTCATCGGCGACGTGATGAGACCACAGCCCGTGTTTGCGGAGGGCAAGCAGCGCGGCTACCGCGTCTACCCCGGGCGCAATCGCGCAGCCTTTGCGCGCCTCGGGCTGCGCCCGGGCGATCTCGTCACCTCGATCAACGGCACGCCGCTCGACGATCCCGCGCGCGGCAACGAAATCTTCCGCACGCTCGGCAGCTCCGCCGAAGCACGCGTAACCGTGATGCGCAGCGGCCGGCAGCAGGAACTCACCCTCAACATGGCACAGGTGGCGAACGAAGCCGAGCAGCTGGCGGCGCCTCCTGCCCAGCCCGACCCGGCGGCGGCTGCGCTCGCCGGCGGTGAGATGAGTCCGGAAGAACCGGCCGATGCGCCTCCCGAAGAACGCGGCGACTAGCAACTGGAGACCACGCGGCAATGACACTCCATGAAGAATTCCGGCACGCGCACTGGCGCCGCGGCCCGGCACGGCTCGCTGCCCTGGGTTTCCTGCTTACCGTCATTTCGGTTGCGGCAGCGCAGCAGCCCTCTTCGGCGCGCATCACGCCGAATTTCAAGGACGCCGACATCACGCAGATCATCGAGGCGGTGAGCGCCGCCACCGGCAAGAACTTCATCATCGACCCACGCGTCGGCCGCCAGCAGGTCACCATGCTGTCGACCACGCCGATGACCCCCGAGGCCTTCTATCAGGCCTTCCTCTCGATCCTGCAGGTCTACGGCTTTGTCGCCGTGCAGACCGGTAACGTGATCAAGATCATTCCAGACGCGAACGCGAGGCAGTTTCCTTCAGTCGACCTGCCCGACCGTGTCAGCTCCACCTCCGACGAGATCGTCACCCAGGTGATCGCGGTCAGGAACGTGAGTGCGGCGCAGCTCGTGCCGATCCTGCGGCCGCTGATCCCGCAGTACGGGCATCTCGCGGCCTACCCCGCCTCGAACATGCTGATCATCTCCGATCGCGCGAACAACGTGAACCGCATCATGCGCATCATCCGGCGCATCGATCAGGGTGGCGATGCGGAGATCGAGGTGATCCCGATGCAGAATGCATCGGCGGCGGAAATCGTGCGCGTCGTTTCCCAACTCATCCAGGGCGCAGCCGCGGCAGAAGGCGGCGGCACCAATCTGAAACTGGTCGCGGACGATCGCTCGAACAGCATCCTGCTGAGCGGCGAACAATCCGCGCGCCTGCGCGTGAAGACGCTGATCGCGCACCTCGACACACCCCTTGAATCGGGCGGGGATACGCAGGTGCGCTATCTGCGCTACTCGGACGCGGAAAAGATTGCGGCAAAACTCAAGGAGCAGGTCACCGGCGTCGCCGCCGCCGCGCCGGGTGCTGCCGGTGCCGCGGGTGCCGGCCCCGCCGCCCAGGCCGAGCGCAACACCACGATCTGGGCCGACCCCGACAACAACGCCATCGTGATCACCGCGCCACCGAAGGCCATGCGCAGCCTCATGGCCATCGTCGACAAGCTCGACATACGCCGCGCGCAAGTGCTCGTGCAGGCGGTGATCGTCGAGGTGCGCGCCGACAAGACAGCCGAACTCGGCATCAACTGGGCCGTCGACGGCTCGCAGGACAATTTCGCAGTGGGCAGCTTCGTGCAACCGATTGCCGGCGGCAGCATCGTCGACATCATCCGGGGCATCGACAACCCGACCAGCATCGACCCGCGGGCCATTGCCGGTACGACGATTGGCGGTGGCCGGGTGCAGGACACTGGCACGAACTGGGCGGCGGTGCTGCGAGCCATCAGAAACGATGCCGACACCAACATCGTCGCGACACCGTCGATCGTGACGCTCGACAACCAGGAGGCGCAGATCAAGGTCGCGCAGGAAGTACCCTTCATCACCGGCCAGTACACGAATACCGGCGGCAACAACAACGGCTCCGTCAATCCTTTCCAGACCATCCAGCGCGAGGAGGTCGGGACGATTCTCAAGATCACGCCGCAGATCAATGAAGGCGACGCCGTGATCCTCAAGATCGAGCAGGAAGCCTCCAGCCTTTCGACCAGCACCGCGAGCGCCGTCGACCTCATCACGAACAAGCGTGTGATCAACACGACCCTCCTCGTCGAGGACGGCGGCACGATCGTGCTGGGTGGGCTCATCCAGAACGAGGATCGCCGGGGAGAGCAGCGCGTGCCGTTCCTCGGCCGCATTCCTCTCATCGGCGAACTGTTCCGGGTGCGGCAGGCTTCGAAGATCAAGACCAACCTGATGGTCTTCATCCAGCCCAAGATACTCCGTGACGGCGTGCAGGCTTCCTTCGAGACGAACTCGAAGTACAACTACATTCGCGACGAGCAGAAGCGGATGGGCCCGAGGTTCGAAGTGGTCCCGATGTTGCCGGGGGAAAAGAAGTCGGTGCTGCCGCCGTTGCCGACGCCTGCGCCGGTCGACCCGCAGGCGGGCGACGGGCAAACGGGCGACGGGCCAGCGGGCGCCAGCCCGGACGATGCCGCCAGCACGGTGCCGGCGGGGTCGCCCACGCCGGCGCCTGGACAGACACCACCGGAGTCGCCCTGATGGAAGCGGCGCCTGCGGGCGGGCTTGCGCGCCCGGCCGAGCGGCGCCTGTCATTCGCGTTCGCGAAGCGCCACGGTGTGCTCGTGCGGCACACGACCGACGGCGTCGCCGACTGTGCCCATCGCGGCGACGTGACGCCGATTGCGATCGCAGAGGTTCGCCGTCACCTGCGCCTGCCGATTCGCCTCACGAAGGTGGGCGACGAGGAATTCGACACCCTTCTGCGGCTCACCTACGAGGCCGGTTCCGACGCGATGCAGGCGGCTGAAGGCCTCGACGGCACCGTCGATCTCGCGCACCTGGCACTCGACCTGCCCGAGCAGGCGGATCTCCTCGAGAGCGACGACGACGCACCGATCATCCGCCTGATCAACGCCCTCCTCACCCAAGCGGTGAAGGAAAACGCGTCCGACATCCACATCGAGCCGTTCGAGAACCGGCTCGTGATCCGCTTCCGCGTCGATGGCGTGCTGCGTGAGGTGCTGCAGTCCCGTCGCGCCGTCGCGCCGCTCGTCGTCTCGCGCATCAAGGTCATGTCGAAGCTCGATATCGCCGAGAAGCGCCTGCCGCAGGACGGCCGGATTTCGCTGCGCATCGCCGGCCGCGCCGTCGACGTGCGCGTCTCGACGATTCCGTCGGGCCACGGCGAACGGGTCGTGCTGCGTATTCTCGACAAACAGGCGGGGCGCCTGAATCTCGACTCTCTCGGCATGGACCAGGCGACCCAGTCGCTGATGGATGAGCTGATCCACAAGCCACACGGAATCCTCCTCGTGACGGGCCCCACGGGTTCGGGCAAGACCACCACGCTCTACGCCGCGCTCGAACGCCTGAACGACAACACGCGCAACATCATGACGGTCGAGGACCCGATCGAGTACTACATCGACGGCATCGGCCAGACGCAGGTCAACACCAAGGTGGAGATGACCTTCGCGCGCGGCCTGCGCGCGATCCTGCGACAGGATCCCGACGTGGTGCTGGTGGGCGAGATCCGCGACCTCGAGACGGCGCAGATTGCGGTACAGGCGAGTCTCACCGGACACCTCGTGCTCTCGACACTGCACACGAACACGGCGGCGGGTGCCGTCACGCGCTTGCGTGACATGGGAATCGAGCCGTTCCTGCTCTCCTCGAGCCTGATCGGCGTCCTCGCGCAGCGCCTCGTGCGCGTGCTGAACCCCGATACCAAGCAGCCGTTCCAGGCAGGCGAGTACGAGCGGCGCCTCCTGAATCTTGGTCCGACCGACGACTCGCCGGTGCTGTATCGCCCGAGCAGCGAACTCGGCATGGGCTACCGGGGCCGAAGCGGCATCTACGAAATGATCATGGTCGATGACCAGATGCGCACGATGATCCACGATGGCGCCGCCGAGCACGAACT
>CAUJHX010000241.1 GCA_963204795.1 Pseudomonadota bacterium
AAGTCGATGCCGCCGACGAGCGGATAGCGGCGCAGGATGCGTCCCGCGCCCGTCGCAGCGAGCGCGTCCTTGTAGTTGATGTCGGAGTGCGTCACGCGAACCACGACCTCGCCCGCCGACAGGTCGTCGAGCGTGAGGTTCTCGAAGCGCGCGACGATCCTGCGATTCTCTTCGTGGATCCGGTAAGCCTTGAAACGGTGCTGGGTAGTCATGCAGCCGATCATAGTCCCCGGCGGCTGAGCCAGGCGAGGAGACCGTCGGCATTGAGGTCGAGATCTTCGGCGAGCAGTGCGTCGAACTGCGCCTCGCCCAGCGTGCAGCCGTGCGCGAGGCTGCGCTCACGCAGCAGTGCGCGCATGTCCGCCCGGATGCACGTGCGCCGGTCGGCAGCAGCGGCATGGCGCTCCGCCATCGAGGCGAACGCACGCAACTGCAGCGTCATGTCGGCGGCCAGCTGCGCGACGTCCTCGACGCGGCCATAGTGGGTCAGATGCACCGCGCGCGGGCGCCAGGCCGCGATGCGTGCGACCGAGGACTCGAGCTGCTGCGGATCGAACTGCGTGGGCGTCGTGGTCGGAAGAATGAAGGCACCCCGCGCCGTATCGAACTCCCGGTACGAGAGGCCGAAAGTATCGCCGGTGAAGATGGTGTGCGAAGCGTGATCGACAATCACCTGATGGTGCAGCGCATGCCCTGGCGTGAACCAGAACTCGAGAACGCGTCCGGCGAGCGCCAGCTGCTCACCGTCCTGTGTCGTGCGCACGCGCGCGGCGTCGACCGGAACGATCTCTCCATACAGCTCGCGGTAGCGCGCCTCGCCGTAGACTTCGATCGAGGCCGCGACGAGTTTCGCCGGATCGATCATGTGCGGGGCACCGCGCGGATGCACGACGAGTGTCGCGTTCGGCAGCGCGCGCATGAATGCGCCAGCGCCGCCCGCGTGATCGAGGTGAACATGCGTCAGCAGCACGAAGTCGACGTCGCCGGGCCCGTAACCAAGCGATGCCAGCGCTTCGAGCACCCGCGGCACGGAGTGCGCGGTGCCCGTGTCGACGAGTGCCGCGCGCCCGCCCTGCTCGATCACATGAATCGCCGCCAGACCTGGCCGCACGTAGCCTGCATCGATCGCCGTGATGTCGTCGGGTCCGCGTCTCATTGTCTGGTGTGTCACCATATCCGGATGCGGCGATCATATCCGGCCTTGCTTCTCGTCATCCTCGCGACGCTGCCCGCGCAGGCTGCGCAGGAGGAACGCGGCAATCTGATACTCGATGGCGTCCCGACCGTCCCGCCCGCACTCGCCGAGCGGGTCGCTCCGTGGCTGCAGGCGCGCTCGGCGAGATTCAGCGGCTGGCTCCCGGACGGCACGATGCTCGTGACCACGCGCTTTGCGGAGGCGAACCAGCTGCACCGGGTGGCGGCGCCGCTCGGCGCGCGCGAGCAGCTCACCTTTGGCGCGGAAGTGATCGCGAGCAGCTCGTCGTCTGCGCCCGGCGCGGCGGGCGTGACCTTTGCCACCGCCAACACGGGCGCTGCGCCGCAGCTGTGGGTCTGGCGCCCGGCCGATCACGGCATCGCGCGCGTGACGGGCGCCGGAGTCCGCACCGATGACTTCGTGTGGTCGCCCGATGGCAAAATCGTGGCTGTTCAGGGCACTGCCGCCGACGGTCTGCACCAGGACATCGTCGCCTTCGAGCCGGGGGGCAACCTTCAGGCCCGCCTCTTTGTGGCCGCGGGAGCCCGGAGCTGGCGACCGCTCGACTGGTCGCCGGACGGCGCGCGCCTGCTGCTCGAGAACGAAGCCAATTCGCAGCAGAGCGAACTGTGGCTCGCGGACGCGGCGAGCGGCGGGATCGCGCAGATTGCGCTGCCATCGCCGCCGGGACGAGTGCGCGCCGCGCGCTTTGCACCGGATGGCCGCGGCATCCATCTCATCGCGCAGTTCGGGGAGGACTACGCCCGCCTGCAGTACTTCGATCCGGTCGCGAACACATTGCGCCCGCTCACTGCGGAGATCCCTTGGGATATCGAGAGCTTTGCAGTTTCGCCCGATGGCCGCTATCTCGCCTTCGTGGCGAACGTCGCCGGAGTCAGCCGACTCACGGTGATCGACCAGATCGCGCGCAGCGAGCTCCTCCCTGCGGGCCTGCCTGCGGGCCGCATCGCGGATCTGGCATTCGACCCCTCCGGCAGGCGCCTCGCCATGACGACCGAGAGTGCCACGCAGCCCCCGGATGCCTACGTCTACGAACCAGCGGACAACACACTCGCCCGCTGGACACAGAGCGAACCGGGACCGATCGACCCTTCCGCCTTCGTGACACCGGAGCTGATCAGCTTCCCGACCTGGGATCGCGTGAACGGCAGCACGCGCAGCTTGCCGGCGTGGGTCTACAAGCCGCGCACGCCGGGTCCGCATCCGGTGCTCGTGCGCATCGCAAGCGGCCCCGATGAGCAGGCGCGGCCGCTCTTCGACCCCTTCACGCAGCTCGCGGTGAATGCGCTGGGCTACGCCGTGGTGGTACCCAATGTGCGCGGTGCGTCCGGGTACGGCCGCAGCTTCGCCATGCTCGGCGACGCGCGGCGCGAGGACGCGATCCGTGACATCGGTTCGCTGCTCGTGTGGATCGGGGTGCAGCGTGATCTCGATCGTTCGCGTGTCGTGCTGATGGGCGAGTCGCAGGGCGCGCTGGTGGCGCTCGGCTCGCTCGCACAGTACGGCGATCGCGTGGTCGGCGGCATCGATCTGTCGGGCGTCGCCTCATGGGCCCGCATCCCGAACGCGCGCGCGCTGCGCAAGCCCCTGCTCGTCGTGCACGGCGCACAGGATACGATTGCACCGGTGTTCGACGCGGAGCGCCTCGTGGCGAGCGCCCGCGGCAACGGTGCCGAGGTCTGGTATCTCGCGATGAAGGACGAGGCGCATGTCCTGCGCCGCAAGCCGAACCGCGACGCGTGGATGACCACCGCCGCCGCGTTTCTGGAACGCCTCAGCGGGCGCTGAAGCGCGACGCGCGTCGCGCCACGGTCTCGAGCCCGGGCGACTGACGGCTGTAATACGTGGCGAGCGTCTTGATGTCGGCGGCGCTCAGCGTGCTGACGAAGCCCGCCATGATCGGGTTCTTGCGGGCGCCCTTCTTGTACTCCTCGAGCGCGCGTTCGATGTAATCGGCGTGCTGGCCGGCGAGGCTCGGGTAATCGGGCAGCACGGCCACGCCATCGACGCCGTGGCACGCGACACAGACCTGGGCCGCTTGCGGGACACTCGCATCGGGCGCCTTGCCGGTCGACTTCAATGGCTCGCCGCCGAGAAACGCGGCGATATCGGCGATGTCCTGATCACTGAGCGACGCCGCGTGCGCATGCATGGTGCCGTGCGAGCGATCGCCCGACCGGTAACCCTGCAAGGCCGCGGTGATATATGCCGCGCTCTGGCCGGTCAACTTCGGCACGCTGTAAGTCGGATAGACGTTCTTGTAGTTCGCGACCGCGTGACAGCCGAGACAGGTATACGCAAGGTCCTTGCCGCGCGCTGCGTTGCCGTCCGCCCAGGCGACACCCACGGTGCCGGCGACGATGGCGGAAAGGGCGAGTGCGGCGGTAATCCGGCTGACGAGCGACATGGGCAACCCCTGCGGAAAATCGCTTCGGATGTTACCGGGTTGCGCACGGGAATTGCCACCTTCGCTTCCCCGCAGGGCGGCCAGATGGCACGATCGGGCCCGGATGATTGCCCTGATTCAACGTGTCAACTTTGCGCAAGTCACG
Organism: Pseudomonadota bacterium; assembly: GCA_963204795.1. GTDB lineage: Bacteria > Pseudomonadota > Gammaproteobacteria > Steroidobacterales > Steroidobacteraceae > CADEFQ01. The sequence continues at coordinate 3,769 of CAUJHX010000241.1, forward strand.
GTCGGGGAGCGGGTTGCCGGCCGCATCGAACGCGGCCTGCTCGCGCTTATCGGCGTCCAGGCAACCGATTGCGCGGCCGCGGCGACGCGCCTCCTCGAACGCGTGCTGGGCTATCGGGTGTTCCCCGACGACGAGGGCCGCATGAACCGCTCGCTCCTGGATGTCGGTGGTGGGCTGCTGCTCGTGCCGCAGTTCACCCTGGCCGCCGATACGCGCAAGGGCGCCCGCGCGGGCTTCAGCACGGCCGCGACCCCGGAAGTGGCGCAGGCGCTGTTCTGCCGTTTCGTGGCCGAGGCGCAGGCGCGCCATCCACAGGTCGCCACGGGCGAATTCGGCGCCCATATGCGGGTAGCGCTCGAAAATGACGGACCTGTCACGTTCTGGCTGGAGGCGCACGCGTCCTGACGGCGAACTTTCCCGGCCCGGACACGTCTTTTGGCCTATCATCCGCACACATGCGCATGGGTGCGCATTGTCGAGGTTTTTATGGGTATCGGGATGCGCGAGCTCATCATCATCCTGCTGGTGGTGTTGCTCGTTTTCGGCGCCAAGAAGCTGCGAACGATCGGGTCCGATCTTGGCGCGGCCGTGCGCGGCTTCAAGAAGTCGATGGGCGAAGGTGAAGCCGAGGGCAGCGCCAGCGACGTGAAGCAGATCAAGTCGGACGAGAAGGACGCCGAGTTCCCGGAAGTCGCCAAGCGCGACGCCGACAGCAAGATCGACCGCGGCGCCTGACCGGCGGCCGCCTCAAGACGCGATGTTCGAGGTCGGCTTCACCGAGCTGCTGCTGATCTTTGCGCTGGCATTGATCGTGCTTGGCCCGGAGAAGCTGCCGCGCGTCGCCTCGCAGGTCGGGCGGTGGATCGGGCGCGCCCGCGCGATGGCGCGCCAGTTCCGCGAGCAACTCGAGGACGAGACGATCCTCGAGGAATCGAAGCCCCGCCAGCCCGCTGCCCAACCAACACCGCCGCCCGCGGCGGCACCGCAACCGGAGAAGTATTACCAGCCCGAGGACGATGTGGCCCGCGCCGATGTGAGCCATGCGGATGCGGGCGCCGATGTCGCCGTCGACCCATCGCCCCCCACCGTGGACCATGAGCGAGGAACCTGAACGACTGGCCGAAGGCACGCTGGTCTCGCACCTGCTCGAGCTGCGTGATCGCCTGCTGCGCGCCTTCATTGCCGTGATCGTCGTGTTCATCCCCTGCGCGATCTATTCGAACGAGCTCTTCTCGTTCCTCGCGCAACCGCTGCTCGACAAGCTGCCGAAGGGCGCCTCGCTGATCGCGACGAGCGTGATCTCGCCTTTCATGACGCCGTTCAAGCTCGCGTTCTTCGTGGCGCTCTTCATCGCGATGCCGGTCGTGCTCTACCAGGTGTGGGCGTTCGTCGCGCCGGGGCTCTACCGCCGCGAACGTCGCTTCGGCCTGCCGCTGCTCGTCTCCTCGATCGTGTTGTTCTATGCCGGCACTGCGTTCGCCTACTTCGCCGTGTTTCCGGTGATGTTCGAGTTCTTCGCGCAAACGACGCCCACGGGCGTCACGATGATGACCGACATCACGAGCTACATGGACTTCATCCTGACGATGTTCTTCGCCTTCGGCGTCGCCTTCGAGATGCCGGTCGCCGTGGTGCTCGCCGTGCTCGCGGGACTCGTGAGTGTCGAGAAACTCTCGCAGGCACGTGGTTACGTGCTGATCGGCATCTTCGTGATCGCGGCCTTCCTCACGCCGCCCGATGCGATCTCCCAGTCGATCATGGCCATCCCGATGTACCTCCTCTACGAGGGCGGGCTCGTGATGGCGCGCATCATGCAGAAAATGCGCCGCGCCGACGCCGGGCAGGGCTCGCCCGACTCACCACCCGACTCACCATGAAGCTGCCTCGCCGCTGCCTTGCTGGCGCGAGGCAACATGGGTCACACTCCGGCGCCATCGCGGCGCCTCGCGCCGGGCACCTGCAAGAGAGCCTCACAATGGCCGATTCGATGTCGACGACGGTGGTCGCGGGGGATACGAGCCGGGCGTTTTTCGGGCACCCGCGCGGACTCGCAACGCTCTTCTTCACCGAGATGTGGGAGCGATTCACTTACTACGGGATGCGCGCGATTCTCGTGCTGTTCCTCGTCGCATCGATCGAGGAGGGCGGCCTCGGTGTCGACGATCGCACCGGCAACGCGATCTACGGCCTCTATATCTCCGGCACCTACCTGCTCTCGCTCGCCGGCGGCTGGATCGCCGACCGGCTCACCGGCGCGCAGCGCGCCGTGTGGTGGGGCGGCATCCTGATCATGACAGGCAATGGCCTGCTCGCCACCGGCTCCAAACCGCTCTTCTTCCTCGGTCTGATGCTGATCGTGTTCGGCGTCGGACTCCTGAAACCGAACATCAGTGCGATCGTCGCACAACTCTACCCGGAAGGTGGCGCGCGCCGCGACGCCGGCTATTACATCTTCTACATGGGCATCAATGTCGGCGCCTTCCTCGGTTCGACCCTCGTGCCCATTCTCGCCGACCACTTCGGCTGGCGCATGGGTTTCGCGGCACCTGCGGTCGGCATGTTCTTCGGCCTGCTCCAGTTCGCCGTGACGCGCCGCTACCTCGGTCACGCGGGCGTCGAGCCGGGCATGTCGCATGCGGATCCCGCCGCCACGCAACGAGCGTGGTGGATCGTTGCCGCAGTCGTCACCGCGATCGTGGCCGTCGTGCTGCTCGCCATTGCGGGGCGCATCCACATCGACCCGGTGGATCTCCTCGAAAGCTCGTTCTGGGCGATCAGCGCGTTTGCGGCAGGCTATTTCGCCTACATGCTGTTCTTCGCGGGTCTCGATACGATCGAGCGCAAGCGCGTGCTCGTGATGCTGGCCCTCTTCATCGCCTGCGCGATGTTCTGGGCGGGCTTCGAACAGGCGGGTGCATCGCTCAACATCTTCGCTGACCGGCACACCGACCGGCAGATCGGCGGCTGGCTGATGCCGGCGGGTGTCCTGCAGAACGTCAACCCGCTCTTCATCATCCTCTTCTCACCGGTGTTCGCAGCGCTCTGGGTCGCGCTCGGCAAGCGCAATCTCGACCCATCGGCCCCGGTCAAGTTCGCGCTCGGCCTCGTGCTGATGGGCATCGGCTTCGTCGTGATGTACTTCGCCGCGCAGTATGTCGTCGCGGGCGACAAGGTGCTGCCGACCTGGCTCGTGCTGACTTATCTCTTCCACACATTCGGCGAGCTGTGCCTCTCGCCGGTCGGGCTCTCCTCGATGACGAAGCTCGCGCCGACGCGCTTCGTCGGCCAGGCGCTCGGCGTGTGGTTCCTCGCGACCGCGATCGGCAACAATCTCGCAGGGCAGTTCGCGGGCGAGTTCGACCCGAACAACATCGCCGCGATGCCGAACCAGTTCCTCGGCATCTTCTGGTGGGGCGCGATCGGGGGCGCGGTGATGTTCCTGATCTCCCCCGTTGCGAAGCGGCTGATGGGGGGGGTGAAATGAGACAGGGAACGGGCTGCGGGCTACGGGCTGCCGGGCGACGGGCTATTGCGCTGCGGGCGACGGGCCAGATCGCGCTCGCTGCGCTCGCGCTTGCCGGGTGCGCGCGGCAGGCGACAACCTCCGATGCCACCTCAACCGCGACATTGACGGCCGACCAGTTCATTGCGCAGGTCAACGAGCAACTGAAGCCGATCCTGCGGGAGGTGGCGGCGGCGGACTGGACACAGGCGACCGACATCACGATCGATACGCAGCTCCTGAGCGCGCGCGCGAACGACCGTTACCTCGGATTTCTCGGCGACAGGACCGAAAAGTCGAAAGCCTACGCCGATGCGCCGGGAACACCGGCAACGAAGCGCAGCCTCATGCTGCTGAAGCTGCAGACCTCTGCGCCTGCGCCATCGGATCCCGCCAAGCGCGCGGAACTCACGGAGATCCTGGCAAGCCTCGGGGCGATGTATGGCGAAGCAAAGTTCTGTCCTGCGGGCCCCGACTCCTGTCGCAACCTCGACCAGCTCTCCGAGACCCTCGCGACGAGCCGCGACTACACGGCGCTCACCGACGCCTGGGTGGGCTGGCACGACACGGCGCGCCCGATGCGGGCGAAATACCAGCGCTTCGTCGAACTCGCGAACGAGGGCGCGCGCGAGTTCGGCTTCGCCGACCTCGGCGCGATGTGGCGCTCCGGTTACGACATGCCACCCGACGAGTTCGCCGCGGAAACTGCGCGGCTCTGGGGCCAGGTCAAGCCGCTCTACAACGAGATGCAGTGCTACGCGCGCGGCCGCCTCGCGCAGCGCTATGGCGAGGGCAAGGTGCCGGCCGGCAAGCCGATCCCCGCGCAGCTCCTCGGCAACATGTGGGCTCAGACCTGGAACAAGGTCTACGACGACATCCTGAAGCCGTATCCGGACGCGAGCATCGAATCGGCCGACCGCGAGCTCGCGACGCAGAAATGGGACGCGGTGCGGATGACGAAGTCGGCCGAGACCTTCTACACCTCCATCGGCTTTCCGGCGTTGCCGCAGACTTTCTGGGAGCGCTCGATGCTCGTGCGGCCGCGCGATCGCGAGGTCGTGTGTCACGCGAGCGCGTGGGACATGGACGATGCGAGCGACGTGCGCATCAAGATGTGCATGCGGCCGAACGAGGAAGACCTCTTCACGATCTACCATGAGCTCGGCCACGTCTATTATTACCTCTGGTACAAGGACCAGCCGCCGCTCTTCCAGAACGGCGCGCACGACGGTTTCCACGAGGCGATCGGCGACACGGTGAACCTCTCGGTGACGCCGCAGTACCTGCACCGTATCGGGCTCGTGAGCGCGGTGCAGCCCTCGCGCGAGGCGGTCATCAACCAGCAGATGAAGATGGCGAGCGAGAAGATCGCGTTCCTGCCCTTCGGCAAGGTGATCGACGAGTGGCGCTGGAAGGTCTTCGCGGGCGAGATCAAGCCTGAGCACTACAACGAGGCGTGGTGGAAACTGCGCACGGAGTATCAGGGTGTCGCGCCGCCTGTACCGCGCACCGAGACCGACTTCGACCCGGGCGCGAAATACCACGTGCCCGGCAATACGCCCTACACGCGCTATTTCCTGTCGTTCATCATCCAGTTCCAGTTCCAGAAGGCGCTGTGCGCAGCGGCCGGCTTCAAGGGGCCGCTGCACGAGTGCTCGATCTTCGGCAACAAGGCCGCGGGAGAGAAGTTCGCCGCGATGCTGAA
>CAUJHX010000242.1 GCA_963204795.1 Pseudomonadota bacterium
CCGGACGACCGGGATACCAGTGGCCGGGTCAGGGATATGGAGAGTCCGAGGCACGACGAGATTTCAGCCGAGCGTCTTGATGACCCGGTGCAGCGCAAGAAGCTCAAGGCAGCAATGAAGAAGGTCGGTGATTGGGTCAGAAGCACGATCAAGCTTGCTACCACCAGGCCCGCCGAAGCAGAGATCCTGCTCGACGAGATGAATCCGTATTTCTCAAAGCCGAGCGCCGGGGAGTCAATTCCCGACCCGACTGAGAGGAATGATGACCCGGAGCGACCGAAGGTCACGCCGGGAAAGCTTCCGCCGATGCCGCTCATCGGGCGTGGAAGCCAAGGAAGCTCGGGCTCTTCTGGCGGCAAGAAAAAGAGCAAAAGCAAGGGTGGGAAGACCTCTGGCGGCAGAGCCGGTGGCGGTCGTGGTGCGGTCGGTGGCAGGGGTGGAAAGTATGTTCCTTACAACGACCTGAGAAACTCGACATCGGGGCAGGGCAAGCGAAGGCGCATCGCTCTAACTCCCCTGGAAACCGCAAGGGCGACGATAGAGGTCGCCGCAGTTGGGGTCTCCAGCGATGAATCCCTGACGATTCGCTCCGTCAATAATCGGCCGTGCGCCGGGTCGCCGAAGATCGAATTGAACCAGGGCGTGCGAACGACAATTGACGTTGAGTTTGACACCCCATATTCGGGGCCGATAAGCGTGGTCCTCACCACTGCAGCGGGAAACGGCAATGCGGATTAAGCCAACCGCCAGTTTCCCGCACCCTGTCCTCGCGGAGAGCACCGGCGACTACGCTGACCGGAAATTTCAACTCTCATTGGACGTACAGGAAGATCTGGGAGCCGCTCAGGCAATGCTCGATGGGAGTATGACGCTGGATGACCCTTTCATTAGCGCCCTTGTTTCGGCCGGTCACGCCAAAGCCGGCCTGATGATCACTTGCCAGGAGACCTACCTCGATACCTTCGAGGAGTTCTACCCGGGCAATATCCAATTCGATCTCTCCAGCGGCAAGGTTCGAGGCACCGTAATTGTCCGTGGCGTAGTTGTTTCTGCGAAGGACGGGTTGGAATTGAAGTCGGGCGCCATCAATTCCGAGTTCCCGCCAGAGGCGAGGGTTGTCCAGACCGGCGACATCATCGCCCTGACTGAAGAGTTGAGGTTTGAGGCAGGGCTGGAAAAGCTGGCACCACTGGAATCGATATTCCGTCTCAAGCTCCATGAAGATGTGGCAGAGGGCGTTTTCAAGATCGATCTGGAAAACGAAGCAATCGAAATCCTTGTTGCTCCTGGTTTACACGGATTCCTGAGTCTCCTGCGGCGGCAACCGATGAAGGACACCCTCCTGTCGTCTCTCTTTCTGCCTGTTGTCATGTCTGTCCTCGACGCCATGCGTAGCGAAGACGCGTACGCCGACAGGCGTTGGTACGGAGTGATGAGTGCTCGCTGCAACGCGGAAGGAATAGATATCAAGAATGGAGAACTGGCTGATGCGGCGCAGAAGCTGCTCGACGCACCGCTAGGATCGCTGCACAGGGTTTTCGAGAGGGTCAGCGGATGAGGAGGCTCATGTACGTTGGTCAGCAGGTCGCAGACGAGCTCAAGAACGATGTTAGCGAGAACCTCACCAGGTACAGGGCCGGTGATTTCCTCGACCTTGAGGCGGCAGGAGACTGGCGAATCCCCCTGTCTTTCGATGCTGACTTGGACAGACTTGGCGGATTGATAACAGACGGCGGCCCAGAAGGGGAAATCAAGAACTCACTTTTGGTTGGTGATGTCCTCAGCAGGCTTACACCAACGCTAGCCAGGGAGAACAGAATCTGGATCCGGCTCAGCCATGTCGAGTGCTTGGAGTATTCGCGAAAGCGCTGGCTACAGGTCGATATGGAGGATGACGCCTTGGCTGACGCTGTATCGAAGCACTTCTTTGCTCCCACGCTTACGGCTTGCCGGGACGATCACGCATTATCTCGCCTCTGGTGGAACCACTGTATTGCCCGACAACTTGTGCCTGATGCGCCGGAGCAGGCCTTGAAAGTAATCCTGGCAAGAGCAGACATTCGATTGAACTTTGTGGAACGGCCAGGTATTGCCGCTCGCCCAACTCTCGGGCGAGGAATTGTCCGCGCGTTGGAAAAGAACCCCGCTTTATTGGCGGGGGAGAGACTATTTCAAATGTTCATGAAGACGGTCAATTTGCGCGGAGCCGGTATCATGTTCGAGATCTGGGGCGACAACAGGATTGATCAATTTATGGATGCATGCTTTAAAGAGGCCCGGACTGCTACGACTCAGAAACCGACCACGTAAAAGCCTGTGGGCGCTCATGCCTTTGGCAACGCTGTGCCAGGATTTCTTGCGCCGTTCGTAGGCACCCATTTCGCGGGCCTCGTAAAAAGGTTGAAACAGGGACGCGGAGGCGCACTCGTATCAGGCAACGGTGCCAAACTTGATCCAAGTAGCTGAAAATGCCGGCTTGGCGTCAGAAGGGCTGATTCCGCGCAAGCGCTAGTTACTTTCCGGAACAAACCTTTAGAAGATGGCGCGCCCGACTGGATTCGAACCAGTGACCCCTGCCTTCGGAGGGCAGTACTCTATCCAGCTGAGCTACGGGCGCCCGAATGGGGAATTATAGCCAGCCTTTGCGCTTGAACCACATGTATGGCAGGACGGCCGATACGACCATGAGGCCAAGCGCGAACGGGTAGCCTGCGACCCACTCGAGCTCCGGCATGTGGTGGAAGTTCATGCCGTAGACGCTGGCGATCGTCGTCGGCGGCAGCAGCACGACTGCTGCGACCGAGAAGATCTTGATGATCGCGTTCTGCTCGATGTTGACCATGCCGAGGGTCGCTTCGAGCAGGAACTGCACCTTGTTGCCGAGGTAGGTGACGTGATCACTCATCGCGAGCACGTCGCGCGAGAGCATCCGGAAGCGCGCGCGCACGTCCTGGGCGAAGTAGTTCGTCGGCTGTTGTTGCGCGAACGCGAGCAGACGGCCGAGTGACACGAGGCTCTCGCGCGACTTCGAGAGGAGCTCGCCGTTCTGCCCGAGCCGCTCGAGGATGCCCCGGAAATCTCGCGACGCAGAACGCCGGCGGCCCGGGGAGGTGTGCGCAAATATGCCTGCCGACTCCGAGTCGAGCTGGCTGCCCGCGCGCTCGAGCACGTCGGCGATGCGGTTGATGATCGATTCGAGCAGTCCCGCGAAGATCGTCGCGCCTGAGCTGCCGCCCGCAGTGTGGCGCTCGGCGTGGGCGATGAAGCGTCTGAAGGGGAGCGGGTCGACGTAGCGCACCGTGATCAGTCGCGTACCCGTGAGGATGAACGTGATCTGGGTGCTTTCCGGCAGGTCGGAGTCGAGCTTCGTGACCACGGTCGCCGTCATGAAAAGGGCGCCAGCCTCTTCGTAGAGCCGGTTCGAGGATTCGATCTCGCGCATTTCCTCGCGCGTCGGGATGCCGATGCCGAAAGCTGCCTCGAGGCGTTTCTCGTCGGCCGGGGTGGGATCGAGGAGGTCGAGCCACAGCGCTTCCTTCGGCAGCGCCGCTTCGCAGTCCGGTTCGACTCGCGTGAGGCCATTCAGACCGGGCTGGAACGTGCTCAGCATGCCGGTATCGTCGCTGTGGGCGCCTCTTAGCGGCGCTTCTCGTGGGCCGCGAGGGCATCGATCAGCTGGGTAAGCTCGGTCTGGCCGCCGGCGAGTCCGACATCAGTCTGGTACTTGCCGGCGACAAACACGACGGGTGTGGCATCCACGCGATACCGCCGTGTCATGTCCTCGGCGTGCTTCAGCTGCGTGTTGACGAAAAAGCCGTCGTACTCACGCAGGAAATCGGCCTCGGCAATGCCGTTCGCTTTCGCGAAGGCGAGCTGCAGCTGACGCGTGCGCGCCTCGTCGTTCGCGGCGAGCATGTTGCCCCGCGTGTGGATTTCGTCGAACACCTTCGCGTTCAGATCCGTGCGCTTCAGCGCGACGAGCGTGTAGAACAGCCGCGCGTGCGCCGCGTTGACCGGGTTCCACATGACCGGCATGCGCACGAATTCGATGTAGTCCGGCTTGGTCTTCTCCCAGTTCGTCATGTACGGCTCGAGCGCGTAGCAGTGTCCGCAGCCATACCAGAAGACTTCCATGACCTCGACCTTGCCCGCCGGGACATCGGTGGGCTGGGCAGGCACGATGGGCTTGTAATTGACGCCGGCCTTCCAGCGGCCACCTGGAAGTTCGTCGGCTGCGGGGATCGTCGCAAGCCGCTCGAGGGCGGCATCGGGCTGTCCCTCCGCTGCGTCCCCGGAGCTTTCCTGGCTGGCGCTCGCCGCGTCGGTGGGTGCGGGCGCCGCCGCTTGCGCGGGTGCAGGTGGGGGCGCCTCTGCGGCGGGTGCGACAGCCGGCGGCACCGCTTCGGGAGAACAGCCGGTGAGGCCGCACACGATCAGGGCGGCGGCGAGCAGGGCTCGGGTCATGGGAGGTAACCTCGCGGTCAACGCATGCCCTGGATGTACGAGGCGAGATTGCGGATGTCCTCCGCAGTGAGCTGCTTCGCGATCGTTTCCATCATGTGGGCATTCTTCGGGTCGTGGCTCGCGCCGGCGGCGTCCTTGTAGCGCGCAGCGTTCGCGTATTCGGTGAGCTGCTGTGCGGTGTAGACGGAGTGCTGTGCGCGCAGGGCTGGATAAGCCGCTGCCGGATTGCCGCGGCCGACCGGGCCATGGCAGGCCATGCAGGCGGGCAGTTCACGCGCCTGGTCACCGCCGCGGTAGAGCGCTTCGCCTGCTTTCCAGTATGACGGATCGGCCTCCAGGCCCGACGGAGTCTGCGTCGCGAAATATGCGCCGAGATCCGCGATGTCCTCATCGCTGAGCGCGGCCGCCTGCGCGGTCATGACCATCGCGTTCGGCGTCGAGCTTCGCTGCCCCGCGCGAAAGAGCCTCAGCTGCTCGGCGATGTACGCGGCGTTCTGGCCGGCGAGATTCGGCCATTCGGGATTCGTGCTGTTGCCGTTCGGGCCGTGGCAGGCGATGCAGACGCCCGCCTTGGCGGCGCCGGCATCGGCCGAGCCTTGTGCATGGGCCGCGGGCAGGGCGGCGGCGAGAGCCAGGATGGCGAGGGGGGCCAGGTTCTTTCTCATTCTGCTCACAGCTCCAGATCGCATAACCCTAAAATTGTACACTTCCGCGAGGAGTCCCGTGAGCCGCTTCCCGACTGCCCATTTCATGCTGAGCGTGGCCGCGCCCGCGCAGTTTCCGCCCGATTCAGGCGCGGAGGTTGCCTTTGCCGGCCGGTCAAACGCCGGCAAATCGAGCGCGATCAACGCGCTCACCCAGCGCAAGGCGCTGGCGCGCACGAGCAAGACACCGGGGCAGACCCGCCTCCTCAACTATTTTGAACTGACGCCCGGACAGCGGATCGTCGATCTGCCGGGCTATGGCTACGCGAGTGCGCCACCAGCGGAGCGCGCGAAGTGGGCATCGCTCATCGACCGGTTGCGCGCCCGGCAGGCGCTGCGGGGGCTCTTCCTCATCGTGGATGCGAGGCGCGGTATCGGCGAGGAGGATGAGGGCCTTATCGCCTGGGCGGACCCGGCCGAACGCCGCGTGCACGTGCTCCTCACCAAGGTGGACAAGCTCAGCCGCAACGAGGGCCGCGCCGCGCTCGCGGCTGCCGAACAGCAGCTCAAGGGGCGCGCTACGGTGCAACTGCTTTCGTCGCGATCGGGCGCTGGGGTTCCCGAGGCGCAGCGGGCCCTGCTCGCCATGCTGTGAGGGCATCAGGTGCCACATAAAAGGCCCCGGCAGACCGGGAATCCAGTCTGTCGGGGCCGACTACCCGGCACAGGTCTCTTGCATCCGGGCCTTGCCCGCTCAGGGAGGGAAGCGGGGAGCGCGCAAGGCGCTCGATGAGTTAGACGGACCTCTCCCGGAATGGTTCCGCAGGCCTCACAGAAAAGTCCAGGTCAGGCCAAGGGAGAAGAGATCGATGCCGTCGGTGTCCTCGATGTCGAAGGACTCGTACTCGAGCCGCGCCCCGAGGCTGCCGAAATGGGCCTGCACACCCGCCCCGTAGGCGAATTCCGTGCCATCGTCCTTGAACCGGCTCACGGTGATCGACGACAGGCTCCCTTTCGACTCCCACGAGGCAACGCCTGCCTTCACGTAGAAGTCCACCAGCGGCAGCGGCAACATCAGCATGCCGAAACCGGCCAGCGCCGTCGCCTCGGCGTTGAACCTCGCCCCGCCGAGCGTGACGCTGTCGCTGCCGAGGTCCATGTAGTTCACTTCCACTGCAAATACGTCGAGCGGGCGGAACCCGGCGATCACCTTGTAGCCGGTATCGTCGAGGTCGAGATTGCCGCCAAAGCCGTCGATCTGTGACTGGCTGACGGCTGCGCCGAGATAGAAGCCGTTGTCTGCAGCGACAGCGCTGCCTGCACAAAGCGATAGCGCGCACGCGGGCATCAGAAGTTTACGCAGCATGGGTCACTCCTCGTGACGAAACTCAAGACAAACCTTGAGCCCTGATTCTACCGGCTCAGTGCGCTTCGTCCCAATTCGCTCCCGTGCCGATGTCTACTTTCAGCGACACCTTCAGATTGGCAGCATCCGTCATGCAGCGGCGCAGCCTGTCGCCAACTTGCGTCACCGCGTCCGCGCGCACCTCGAGCACGAGTTCATCGTGCACCTGCATGATGAGCCGTGCGGGCGGGTGCTCGGTGACGCACCATGCGTGCACGTCGATCATCGCGCGCTTGATGATGTCGGCGGCGGTGCCCTGCATCGGCGCGTTGATCGCACTGCGCTCGGCGTACTGCTGCAGCTGCTTGTTGCGCGAGCGGATGTCGGGCAGGTACAGGCGCCGTCCCATCACGGTTTCGACATAGCCGTCCCGTCTGGCGCGCTCGCGTGTGTCATCCATGTAGCGCTTTACACCAGGGTAGCGTTCGAAATAACGGTTGACATACTGTTGCGCGGCACCGCGATCGATGCCGAGCTGGCGCGCGAGGCCGAACGCGGACATGCCGTAGATCAGCCCGAAGTTGATCGCTTTCGCCGAGCGACGCTGGTCGCTGCTGACGGCGCCCGGCGCGACGCCGAACACTTCCGCCGCCGTCGCCCGGTGCACGTCCTCCCCCGCCGCGAATGCCGCGAGCAGCCCTTCATCGTCCGAAAGATGCGCCATGATGCGCAGCTCGATCTGCGAGTAGTCGGCCGCCATCAGCACGTGACCGGCGGGTGCGACAAACGCCTGGCGGATGCGCCGGCCCTCGGGCGTGCGGATCGGGATATTCTGCAGGTTCGGGTCGGTCGATGAGAGCCGGCCCGTCTGCGCGACGGCCTGGTGGTAGGAGGTGTGCACGCGCCCGGTACGCGGATTCACCTGTTCAGGGAGTTTCTCCGTATAGGTCGAGCGCAGCTTCGCGAGTCCGCGGTATTCGAGGATGAGCCGCGGCAGCGCGTGTTCCGCGGCAAGTTCCTCGAGCACGTCTTCCGCGGTCGAGGGCTGCCCGGTAGGCGTCTTGCGCAGTGGTGCTATCCCGAGCTTCTCGAACAGCACGAACTGCAGCTGCTTCGGTGAGTCCAGGTTGAAGGGCTGTCCCGCCTCGCGATGGGCCTCTGCCTCGATCCCGACGAGACGCGCGGCAAGTTCCCGGCTCTGTTCCTTCAATTTCGCGGGATTGAGCAGCACGCCGGTGTGTTCCATCGCGAAGAGTACGGGTACGAGCGGTTGCTCGATCGTCGTGTACACGCGCTCGAGCGTCGGTACGGAGGCGATTGCGGGCCACAGCGTGCGATGCAGACGCAGCGTGACATCGGCATCCTCGGCCGCGTACTCTGCTGCGCGATCGATCGGCACCTGATTGAAGCTGATCTGCTTTGCGCCTTTGCCGGCGACGTCCTCGTAGTGGATCGTCTGCAGGCCGAGATAACGCCCGGCTGCGGAGTCCATGTCGTGGCGCGTCGCGACGCTGTTCCAGATGTAAGACTCGAGCATCGTGTCGAAGCGGATGCCCGCGAGTGCGATGCCGTGGTTCGCAAGCACGTGCGCGTCGTATTTCAGGTGGTGGCCGACCTTGCCACGGGCGGGATCTTCGAGCAGCGGCGCAAGGCGCGCGAGCGTCGCAGCGCGGTCGAGCTGCGGCGGGGCGCACGCATAATCGTGCGCGAGCGGTACATAGGCCGCGTGGCCGGGCTCGATCGCGAACGAAACGCCCACGATCTCGGCCTTCATGTACTCGATGCTCGTCGTTTCCGTATCGAATGCGAAAACTTCTGCCGCAGCCAGCGCGGCGAGCCAGCGATCGAGATCGGCTGCACTGGCGATGGTCTCGTAGCGCCTTGCTGCGACGACGGGCGGGGTCAGAGCGGGCATGTCCGGGCCCGAGGCCGCCGGTGGGGCCAGGATGCGCGGCGCGACCGGAACTTTCGCGGCGCCTGCGGACGCGCCGTCTGCTGCATCGTCAGGCGCATTGCCGTCGAGCTGGCGCAGGAGACTGCGCAATTCGTAGCGGGCATAGAGTGCGCGCAGCTCTGCGGTCTGCGGTTCGCTGCGCACGAGGTCCTCGGGGCTCTCCGCGAGGGCGAGGTCCGTGCGAATCGTCGCGAGCTGGCGCGAGAGCGCCAGAGTCACGAGACCTGCGCGCAGATTCTCGCCGACCTTGCCTTCGATACCGTTGGCGTTCTCGATGATGCCATCGAGCGAGCGGAAGCGTGCGAGCCATTTGGCCGCCGTCTTCGGGCCCACCTTGTTGATGCCGGGAATGTTGTCCGAACTGTCGCCGACGAGCGCGAGATAGTCGACCATCTGCTCGGGGTAGACGTCGAACTTCGCCTTCACGCCCGCGCGGTCGAGCACGGTGTTCGACATCGTATTGATGAGCGATACGCTGCCATCGACGAGCTGGGCCATATCCTTGTCGCCGGTCGAGATGAGCACGCGCCAGCCACGCTCCACGCTGCGCCTCGCGAGTGTGCCGATCACGTCGTCGGCTTCGACGCCCGCAACGCGCAATACCGGCAGACCGAGGGCGCGCACGGCCTCGAGCAGCGGTTCAGTCTGGGCGCGCAGGTCATCCGGCATCGGTGGGCGGTGCGCCTTGTATTCCGCAAACAGGTCGTCGCGAAATGTCCTTCCGGGCGCGTCGAACACGACGGCGATGCGCGGCGGCGCGTAGTCCTTGAGGAACTTGAGGAGCATGTTCAATACGCCGAGCAGCGCACCCGTAGGCTCGCCGCGCGAGCTCGTCAGGGGCGGCAGCGCATGGAACGCGCGATACAGATAGGAGGAGCCATCGACCAGGACGATGTCGGGAGGGGCGTGCATCGGAGGATGGAGTCTTGCAGAACGCAGCCGGAATGGCACGAAGTAAACCCGCAACGGTCCAACGCGTTGAATGAGCATGGCCGATTCCGTTGCCGCTGCGATCGCGACGAACCGTTTCGGGCTCGGCGCCCGGCCGGGCGAGCTGGCGAACGTGGCGCCGGACCCCCGGGGCTGGTTGCTCGCCCAGCTGAGCGGAGGCTCCCCGCCGGTCCCGGGCGCCGCAGCGCTCGAAGGCTCGGAGGCGATCCTGGCTCGCGCAGCGGTGCTCCGCGAGGAGATGCGTGACAGGAAGCGCGCGACCGCAGATCCGCGTGACAGCGAGGAAAAGCTCCGACGCGCCGCGCAGGGCATCGGCGCTTATTACCGGCCGCTCTACGTCGCCGAAGTGCAGGCGCGCTTCCGGGCCGCGGTGGCGAGTGATCGCCCACTCGTCGAGCGGCTCGTGCAATTCTGGGCCAATCACTTCGCGGTGTCGGTCGACAAGGCGGCCGTTCTCGGCGTGGCGGGCGCATTCGAGCGCGAGGCGATCCGGCCACACGTGCTCGGTCGATTCGAGGACTTGCTGTTCGCGGTCGAGCGCCACCCCGCGATGCTGCTGTACCTCGACAACTTCCAGTCGGTCGGGCCGGGCTCTGTGCTGGCCCGTCGCGCAACAGCCTCGCGGCGTCGCCATGGCCTCGGCCTGAACGAGAATCTCGCGCGCGAGATCCTCGAGCTGCATACCCTCGGCGTGGACGGCGGTTACACACAGGCGGACGTCACGAGTTTCGCGCGCATGATCACGGGCTGGTCGATTGGCGGCGGGCGCGGCCGCCTCGCCGAGGGCGAGCCAGGCCGATTCGCCTTTCGAGTGAACCTGCACGAGCCCGGTGCGCAGCAGCTGCTCGGCCGTCGCTACGCACAAGCCGGCTACGGGCAGGGTGAGGCGGCACTGCGCGACCTCGCCCGGCACCCGGCGACGGCGAGGCATCTCGCGCAAAAACTCGCACGCCATTTCATTGCGGATGACCCGCCGGCAGCGGCCGTCGAGCAGATCGCGACAGCATTCGAGCGACACGAAGGCGAACTGATACCCGTGTATCGCGCGATCATCGATGCGCCGGAGGCGTGGGAGACCCCGCTCGCCAAGTACAAGACACCCGCGGACTACATCCACTCGGCTTATCGCGGGCTCGAATTGCCCACCGACGGCCAGCGTGCGGGGCTCACGGCCAGTGAACTGCTGGGCCAGCGCACGTGGTCGCCCGGATCGCCGGCGGGCTGGCCCGACAGTGCCGCCGACTGGGATGGCGCGTCGGCGCTGCTCAAGCGTATCGAATGGGCGGATGCCGTCGGTGCACGACTCGGAGATCGTCGCGACGCGCAGCGTACCGCACCCGCGATCCTGGGTGGCATGCTGAGCAAGAAAGTCTCGCAGGCCATCGCGCGCGCCGCCAGCGGTGCCCAGGCCGTCACGCTCCTTCTGACTGCACCGGAGTTCATGCGCCGATGAATCACATCAGGATCGATCGTCGCAGGTTCCTCGCCGTTGCGGCGACGCTGCCGCTCGTGAGCCGCGTCGCTTTTGCGCGCGCCGCGTCGGTGCCAGACGCACGTTTCGTGTTCATCCTGCTGCGCGGCGCGCTGGACGGCCTCGCCACGGTGCCGCCCTGCGGCGATCCGTCGTACGCCGGCCTGCGGCGTGAAATTGCCATTCCGCGCCCGGGTGAACCCAATGGTGCGCTGGCGCTCGATACGACTTTCGCGCTGCACCCGGGCCTGCCGTTCCTGCACGAGTGCTGGCGCGCGAAGGCACTGCTCGTGGCGCACGCGGTCGCGACACCCTACCGTGAGCGCTCCCACTTCGATGGCCAGGACGTGCTGGAGAACGGCGGGGTGCGGCCGAACGCATTCGCCAGCGGATGGCTCAATCGGGCGCTCACGGCATTGCCTCAGGGACGTCCCGGCAGTCACGGCGAGACGGGGATTGCGCTCGGGCAGAACTTGCCGCTGACGATGCGCGGACCTGCACCCGTGGCGTCGTGGTCGCCATCACGCCTCCCTGCGATCGATGACGATACGCTCACGCGCATCGCCGACCTCTACGCGCGCGACCCGGTGCTGTCGGTGCGTCTCGCGGACGCACTGGCCGCGGACGAAGTCGCGCAGGGTGCTTCGATGGAGACTGCACCGCGCGGCGGCGGGGCGCGTTACCTGGAGACATTGCGGGCCGCCGGCTCTTTCCTCGCGCGCGAGGAGGGCCCGCAGGTTGCCATGCTCGACACCACGGGCTGGGACACCCATGCCAACGAAGGTGGCGCGCAGGGTCAGCTCGCGACGCGTCTCGGCGCGCTCGATACCGGGTTGCGTGCACTGAAGGAGGCGCTCGGCGCGGCGTGGTCGCGCAGCGTAGTGGTGCTCGCCACGGAATTCGGGCGCACGGCGGCCGTGAACGGTACGCGCGGCACCGATCACGGTACCGCCACGGTGGCCTTCGTGTTGGGCGGAGCGGTCGAGGGCGGACGCATGCTGACCGATTGGCCAGGCTTGTCGAGGGGGGCGCTCTACCAGCAGCGCGATCTGGCGCCCACGCTCGATCTGCGCTCGGTACTGAAGGGCGTGCTGCACGACCATCTGCGCGTGTCGTCTGCGGCGCTCGATTCCGACGTGTTCCCGGACTCATCGATGGTGCGGCCCGCGAAAGACCTGATCCGGGCCTGAAAGCTTCCCGCCGGCGTCGCGTACACTATGCGGCATGACGATCCGGACTTTCAGTGACCTGCTCGTGGCGGCGCGCACGCAGCAGGAGCCGCAGCGATTGCTGCTCGTCTTTGCCGTGGCCGAGCTGCCGCGCGACAGCGGGGCAGAGGAGAAGGCCGCGTTCGAGCGTGGCGAGGGCGGTGCGTTGAATCCCGTCGTGTGCGTCGACAAGCTCGCGTCGGAAATCGAATCGTTCGAGTCGCTGAGACTGGAATCACGCGAAGCAATTTCGCGCTGGGACATCCTCTTCGTCGCCGCGCTCGACGGCCGCGCCGGCGTGGCGCCGAACAGCGACGAGGCCGCAGGGCCGCTCAGGATGATGGTCGAGTCGATCAAGGCGGGTCGCATTGCCAGCTTCCTCACCATCGATCGCGACGGCGAGCTTGTGCAGCTGCAACGCGGCTGACACGCCGGCCCGAGTCGTCGTATGCTCGCACAGCAGTTTCAAAGGGGTGGGACGGCGCATGGTCACGACATGGCTCCTGGATGAAACACCGGGCCACACGCCGTTGTGGCAGGTGTTCTGGATTTACGGCGTGCTCGTGAGTCACCTGCTGTTCGGCTCGATCCTCTATCTGTTTCGCGCGGTCGATACACCCACGCTGGCCCTGATGCTGGCGGGTTTCGTGCTCTACACGGCATGGATCATGCGCGTCGTCTGGCGCAACGCGTTCAATGTCGGCAACCCCCTCTACGGCCACATTGCGCGCGCCCTGACCGTCGCGTGGGCGCTCAATACGGTGCTCGTGAGCGGCTTCCTGCTGCTCGGGCACGTGGGCCGGATCGAGCTGCCCTTCTGAGCCGCGCACTACTTTGAGTTTCGTCAATTTCCGGGCGGGGTTGGCGGGGTTGTCGCCCGCCTACTTCGGCATGGTCATGGCGACCGGCATTGTGTCGATCGCTGCCCATCTGCTCGGCCTCGCGTGGCTGGCACGCGGTCTCTACCTGCTCAACTGCGCGTTCTATGCGGCATTGTGGGCGCTTTACCTGCTGCGCCTCTGGTGGCATCCACGGGCGTTCTTCCAGGACCTCTTCGATCACTTGCGTGGTCCGGGCTACTTCACTTCGATTGCGGCCTCCGGCGTGCTCGGCAGCCAGACCGTGGTGCTCTACGGCTGGTTATCTGCTGCGTTCGCGCTCTGGTGTGTCGCGATTGCGCTGTGGCTCGGGTTCACTTACGCGATCTTCACGATCCTGACCGTGAAGGAAGCGAAACCGCCGCTCGATCGTGGCATCAACGGTGGCTGGCTGCTCGCGGTCGTCGCCACCCAGTCGATCGCCGTGCTCAGCGCGCTGCTCGCCGCACGCATCGGGCAGCCCCACAAGCTCGAGCTGAATTTCTTCGCGCTCTCCATGTGGCTGTGGGGCGGCATGCTCTACATCTGGATGATGTCGCTGATCTTCTACCGCTACACGTTCTTTCCGTTCCAGCCTGGTGATCTTTCACCACCCTACTGGATCAACATGGGCGCGATGGCGATCTCGACCCTCGCCGGCTCACTGCTGATCGTGAATGCGCCTGATGCGCCGTTCCTCGAATCGTTGCGCCCGTTCATCAAGGGATTCACGATCTTCTACTGGGCCACCGGCACCTGGTGGATTCCGATGCTGCTCGTGCTCGGTGTATGGCGGCACATCTACCGCCGCTTTCCGCTGCAATACGATCCGCTCTATTGGGGTGCCGTGTTTCCGCTCGGCATGTACGCCGCCAGCACCCATGAGCTGATCGTGGCGCTCGATCTCGGCTTCCTCGTGCCACTGCCGAAGATCGTGTTCGCGGTCGCGCTCGCCGCGTGGCTCACGGCCTTCGTCGGCTGGCTGCGCGCTCTGCTGCGTCCCGCGCCGCCGTGATCTCCGGCAGGTCGTGTTCCTCGCCGAGGCGCGGGAATCGGCTGAGATCCATCCGGCGGATCGCGAAGTGCATCCATACCAGCGCTGCGGAAACGAGCACGAAGAGCAGCATGAAGCAACTCGACCAGATATTCGTGTAGTCAGCGAGCACGCCGAAGGCGATCGGCAGCATGAAGCCGCCCAGCCCGCCGATCATGCCGACCACGCCGCCTACCGAGCCGACGTGCTGCGGATAGTAGACGGGGATGTGCTTGTACACGGCAGCCTTGCCGAGCGACATGAAGAAGCCCAGCACGAACACGAGTACGGTGAACGGCACAAGTCCGATCGCGAGGCTCAGGCGGATGTCGCCGTCGATACCCTTCACGATGTACTGGGTGTCCGGATAGGAGAGGAGAAACGTGCAGATCGCCGAGACGCCGAAAGTCCAGTACATGACGCTGCGGGCACCAATGCGGTCCGAGAGCTGCCCGCCGACGATGCGAAAGACGCTCGCCGGGATCGAGTAGCAGGCCGCAATCAGGCCCGCCGTCTTCACGTCGAGGCCGTAGGCGCCGATCAGATAGCGCGGCAACCAGAGCGCCAGAGCGACGAAGCCGCCGAACACGAAGAAGTAATAAAGCGAGAAGCGCCAGACCTGCAGGTTCGCGAGCGGCTCGATCTGTTTGCGAAACGGCATCGGCTGCGCGCCCGACGCGCGCCGCTCCGCGAGCTTCGGGTCGTCCGCAGCGGTGAGATAGTAGAGCACGCCCGCTGCGGCGAGCACGATTGCCCAGACCTTTGCGACCATGGCCCAACCGGCCGCGACGAGCACGAGCGGCGCGAGCAGTTTCGTGACTGCCGAGCCGACATTGCCGGCGCCGAATACGCCGAGCGCCGTGCCCTGCTTCTGCGGTGGAAACCACTGCGAAACATAGGTGACGCCGACCGAGAAGGAACCTCCCGCCACGCCGACGAAGAGCGCCGCGAGCAGAAAGCCGGGATAGGTCGTCGCCCACGTGAGCATCCAGGTGGCCGCGGCCGCGACCAGCATCACGAGAGTCAGGACGAGACGGCCACCGTACTGATCGGCCCAGATGCCGAGAAACATGCGGATCAGCGAGCCGCTCAGGATCGGCATCGCGATGAGCAGGCCGAACTGCGTGCCGGAGAGCCCGAGTTCCTTCTGGATGGCGATGCCGATGATCGAGAAAATCGTCCAGACGGCGAAGCAGACCGTGAAGGCCGCCGTGCTGAGCCACATGGCACGGTTGGCGCCACGCCCGGCATCCGTCGCTGCAGTCACGGGCCGGAGACCTGGCTGTCCGCGAGCGCCTCGATCTCCGCCAGGCCCCGCACGCCGTAGTGCTCCCGCAGGGACTCGAGGTAGTGCTGCAGCTCACGCTGGCGCACCTGCAGTTCGAGATAGTCGGCGATGCGCCGGTGTACGGCGTCGAAGCCGAGCGGCACGCCCGACTCGAGTGCGTCGATCTGGATGATGTGGTAGCCCCAGCGCGATTCGACCGGAAAGGCTGCGAGACCTGCAGGCAGGCGAAAGACCTGGCGATCGAACTCGGGTGTCGTCTGGCCCCGCTCGAGCCAGCCGAGATCGCCGCCTTCGCTCTTCGAAGGACAGTCGGACCGGCGCA
>CAUJHX010000243.1 GCA_963204795.1 Pseudomonadota bacterium
GCGGCGATCGTCGGACGGGCGATCCGCTGCGCGAACCCGTCGCGCCAGCGATCCGTGTCGCGCCCGTCCTTGATCGGATACCACAGCGCGACCACGCCGGTCGCAAAGCGCTCGAGCGCGTCATGGACGGCACTCGCCGCCGCGCGGAAATCGCCGCGCGTGTCTTCATAGGGCGGATCGATCAGCACGAGGCCGCGACGCTCAGCCGGCGGCAGGTGCGCGCGCAGGCGCTGATAGCCATCGCCGTGCTCGGCAAGAACCCGGGTTTCGCGCCCGAGCGCCTTGCGCAAGGCTTCGAATTCCGCGGGCTGCGCCTCGACCGCCACGCCGCGATCATGCGGGCGCAGCACATGAGCGGCGATCAGCGGCGAGCCGGGATAGTCGTGGGGCGCGCCGGCGCTGCGACGCCAGGCTTCGATCACGGCGACGTAGTCGGCGAGTTCCGGGGTGGTGAGGCGCCGCGCCCCGGCGTCCTGCAATGCCGTGAGCAGCCGGACGGCACCGCTGCGCGACTCGTTGCTGACGAGCGCATCGCCACGGGTGAGCGTGTAGCGTCCGCGCCCCGCGTGGGTATCGAGGTAGAAGAAGCCCTTGTCCTTGCGCTGCAAGGCGCGCAGCAGTGCAAGCAGCGCGACGTGCTTGTGCACGTCCGCGAAATTGCCGGCGTGGAAGGCGTGCCGGTACTTCATCGGCGCGCGCGCCTCAGGCCGGCTTCGGTTTCGCGGGCGCTTTGGTCTTGACGGCCGCCTTCTTTTTCGTCACGGCTTTCTTCTTCGGGGCCGCAGTCTTCTTCGGTGCAGCCTTTACTTGCAACGGGGGTTCCGCCGGCGCTGCAGCCTTGTTGCCGCCCTTCATGGCGCCCCGCCCGCGGCCGAAGCGCCCACCGCGCTCCGGCGCCGCGGCGAGCAGCGCACGGCATTCCTCGAGCGTGAGCGTCTTCGGGTCGCGGTCCTTCGGGATCTTCGCGTTCTTCTTCTTGTCGGTGATGTATGGCCCATAGCGGCCGTTCAGCACCTGGATGTCATCGACGCCGAAGTCCTGGATGATCCGGTTCGCGTCGGCGAGCTTCTTCGCGGCGATCACTTCGAGCGCCCGCTCGAGCGTGATCTTGTAGGGATCGTCTTCCTTGAGCGATGCGTATTTCGCGCCGTACTTCACGTAGGGCCCGAAGCGGCCGATGTTGGCCTGCACGGGTTCGCCCTCCGCGGTCTCCCCGAGGTTGCGCGGCAGCTTGAAGAGCTCCATCGCCTCCTCGAAGCTGATCTTGTCCATCTTCTGCCCCGGGCGCAGCCCCGCAAAACGCGGTTTGTCCTCATCGTCCCGGGTGCCGATCTGCACAAAGGGCCCGAAGCGGCCCATGCGCACGCTGACCGGCTTGCCGCTCGCAGGATCCTTGCCAAGTTCGCGCGCCTGCGCGACTTCGTCGCGCGACACATTCTTCTCCGTGTGCTCGACGAGGTCGATGAAGGGCTTCCAGAACTTCTTCAGCGGCTCCGTCCAGTCCTCCTCGCCGCGGGATACGGCGTCGAGCTCGTCCTCCATCGCCGCGGTAAATCCATACTCGACGTAGCGGTGGAAGTGCTTCGAGAGAAAGCCATTGACGATCTTGCCGATGTCGGTCGGGATGAACCGCCGGCTGTCCATGTCGACGTATTCGCGGTCCTTCAGCGTCGAGATGATCGACGCATAGGTCGACGGCCGGCCGATGCCGTGTTCCTCGAGTGCTTTCACGAGCGAGGCCTCGGAATAACGCGGTGGTGGCTCCGTGAAGTGCTGCGCGGGGTGCACGCCGAGCAGCGTGACCGCATCGCCCTCCTGCATTGCGGGCAGTACGTGGTCGGAATCATCCTCGACGCTGTCATCCTGGCCTTCCTGGTAGACGGCGATGTAGCCGGGCTTCACCAGGGTGGAGCCATTGGCGCGCAGCACATGCGGACCGGCGTTCATGTCGACCGCGACTGTGTCGTACAGTGCGTGCGCCATCTGGCACGCGACCGCGCGCTTCCAGATGAGCGCATAGAGCTTCCACTGGTCCGGGTCGATGCGACCATCGATCAGCTGCGGGGTGATCGCGGCCGACGTGGGTCGCACCGCTTCGTGCGCTTCCTGCGCATTGCGCGACTTGACCTTGTAGACGCGCACCTCCTCGGCCACCGCTTCCTTGCCGTAAAGCTTCGCGGCAACACTCCTGATCTCGGCGACGGCATCGACCGCCAGTGACACCGAATCGGTGCGCATGTAAGTGATGAGGCCGACGCTGCCCTCGCCGTAGTCGACACCTTCGTAGAGCTGCTGCGCGAGGCGCATCGTGCGCTGCGCGGAGAAACCGAGCTTGCGCGCCGCTTCCTGCTGCAGGGTCGATGTCGTGAACGGTGGCGCCGGGTTCCTGCGCCGCTGCTTGCGATCGATGCGCGAGACAGTCAGGTGCCCGTGCGTCTGCGTGTCACCACCACCGCCTGCCGCCTCAATCAGTGCCTTTTCGGCCGCATGTGCGGCAGCGGCGTTCGTGAAGCTGAACTGCTCGACCTTCGTGCCGGCGTACTCGACGAGCTTCAGTGGAAACGCCTGGCCGGAATGCCCGCCCTCGGCGTCGATCGTCCAGTATTCCTGCGCGATGAAGCGCTGGATCTCCTCTTCGCGCTCGCAGATCATGCGCAGCGCCGGGCTCTGCACGCGGCCGGCGGAAAGCCCGCGCCGCACCTTTTTCCACAGCAGCGGCGAGAGGTTGAAGCCGACGAGGTAGTCGAGTGCGCGGCGCGCCTGTTGCGCGTTGACCAGGTCCATCGACAGCGGTCGCGGCTCCTCGATCGCCTGGCGAATGGCGTTCTTCGTCACTTCGTAGAAGGCGACGCGGTGCACGGCCTTGCCGTCGAGCGCGCCGCGGTCATCGAGCAGTTCCTTCAGGTGCCAGGAGATCGCCTCACCTTCCCGGTCGGGGTCGGTGGCGAGGTAGAGCGCGTCGGCTTTCCTGAGTGCGCGCGCGATCGCATCCACGTGCTTCTCGTTCTTCTCGAGCACGCGATACTGCATCGCAAATTTCTTTTCCGGATCGACCGCACCTTCCTTCGGCACGAGGTCGCGCACGTGCCCATAGGAAGCGAGCACCTCGAAATCCTTGCCGAGGTACTTCTTGATGGTGCGCGCTTTCGCGGGCGATTCGACGATGACGAGGTTCAATGCGGTGCAGAGCCGTCGCTGTCGAACACGAGATCTTCCATGCGTGCGTACGCCTCGCCCTGCCCGGGCTGACTCGACAGCACCATCAGCACGACCCATTTCAGCTGGTCGATGGAGAGCTCCTCGGCATCGAGCGCGAGCAGGCGGTCGATCACGATTTCGCGCTGTACGGCGCTGAGGATACCGGTGCGTTCGAGCGTGAGTAGGAATCCGCGCGACTCGGTGGACATGCGCGTGAGCTCGCCCTCGGCATAGACGCGGATCGCGCGCGGGCCCGCCGCGAACTCCGGCCGGTGGCGTTCGCCCGCGAGATCGGCCAGCCAGTCGAGTGCGCGCTCGACGTTCGGCGGGGCAAAGCCCGCGCGCTCGAGATCGTGTGCGAGCGTTTCACGCTCGGGCACGTCGGGCGTGTCTTCGAGCATGTAATGGTCGAAGACGTAAATAAGGATGTCGAGAACGCTGCCAGTAATCATCGTTGCTGCTGGATACGGCCGTAACGGCCACCCGGGTAAGGGGCAATCCGTCCCTCGAGTTCGAGTATGAGGAGCATTGACGCCACCGAATCGGCCGGCAATCCGGTCCGTTCGACGATCGCATCGACGCCCGTGGGGTCAAAGCCGAGCGCATCTAACAGGATTTCGTATTCCTTGTCCAACCGCGGGGCAGCCTCG
Organism: Pseudomonadota bacterium; assembly: GCA_963204795.1. Classification (GTDB taxonomy): domain Bacteria; phylum Pseudomonadota; class Gammaproteobacteria; order Steroidobacterales; family Steroidobacteraceae; genus CADEFQ01. Next base: position 3,849 of record CAUJHX010000243.1, read on the forward strand.
CCGGGACTCGCGACGAGCGCAAGTGATTGTCTTGTAAAGGGTATTTTGAGCTCCTCCAGAATGTCGGCGGCACTTTCCACGAGTTTCGCCCCGCTCCTGATCAGCTGGTGGCAGCCGCGGGAGAGCGGGTTGTGGATCGAGCCCGGGATCGCGAAGACCTCGCGACCCTGATCGGCAGCGTGCTTGGCGGTGCTGAGGGATCCGCTGCGGCGGGCCGCCTCCACGACGAGCACCCCGAGCGCGAGGCCGCTGATGACCCGGTTGCGCCGGGGAAAATGCGCCGGAAGCGGTGGAGTCCGCGGCGGGAACTCCGAGACGAGCACGCCCGCGGCGGTTATCTCCGCGGCAAGGGCCTCGTGATCGTGGGGGTACACGATGTCGAGACCCGTGCCGCACACGGCAACGGTGCGCCCGCCGGCCGCGAGGGCGCCGCGGTGCGCCGCGCCGTCGATGCCCAGGGCAAGGCCGCTCGTGATCGTGAGGCCACCGGCTGCGAGATAACGGGCGAACTCCCGCGCATCCGAGCGCCCGCCGGCAGTGGGGTTGCGGCTGCCGACGATCGCCAGCTGCGCGGAAGCGAGCAGTCCGGCATCGCCGCGCGCCCAGAGAAACGCCGGCGCGTGTTTCACCTCGCGGAGCAGCGGCGGGTACTCTGCATCGAGACATCCGATCAGCTGCGCGCCGCAGGCTTCAAGCCACTCGCGGTCGCGGTCGATCGCGGCGCGATCAGGCGCCGCGGCCCACGCCACCGCGGGGTCCTGCCATCCGCACTCGCGCAGGTGCGCCTCGGGCAGGCGCAGGGCGCGATCAGGATTGCCCGCAACCGCGAGTGCCGCAGTGAGCCGCTCCGCCGTGAGGCCGGGGCAGCGCGCGAGCGCGAAGGCACTGGCATCGGGATGCATGGCCGGAGAATACTGCGGGTTGCGGCGGCCCGCGCCGCGCGTTTCGGGGCCAAGCACGGCGAAACACGCATGCAACTGCACACCTACTGGCGCAGCAGCGCCGCGTACCGCGCGCGCATCGCGCTCAATCTCAAAGGACTCGCCTATGAGCAGGTGGCGCACCATCTGGTGCACGGCGAGCAGCGCAGCGCGGCCTATCTCGCCCTGAATCCGCAGGGGCTCGTGCCGGCGCTCGCAACGGCAGGTGCCGTGCTCGGGCAGTCGCTTGCGATCATCGAGTACCTCGACGAGACGTATCCGGAACCTCCGCTACTGCCACCGGACGCGCTGGCGCGCGCGCAGGTGCGGGCGATGGCCCTGAGCGTGGCTTGCGACATTCACCCGCTCGGCAACCGGCGCGTCCTCCTGTATCTGCGCGAGACGCTCGCGCAGTCCGAAGCGGCCGTGAACGACTGGACGCGGCACTGGATCGAAACGGGGTTTGCAGCGCTCGAGGAAGCCGTGCGCCGCCACTCGCAGGACGGGCGGCACTGCTACGGGGCGGGCGTCACCCTGGCCGACGTGTGTCTGGTGCCGCAGATGTACAACGCACGGCGCTTTGACTGCGATCTCGCAGGCATGCCGACGCTCGTCGCAATCGACGCGGCGCTCAGGAAAAGGCCGGAATTCGCGGCGGCGGCGCCCGAGTTGCAACCGGACGCCGCCGCGTGAAGCGAGGCGGGCGGCGCCTTACGGCGTGCGCACCGTGTCGGCGACCCGGATCGCGTGTGACGCACCGACCACGATCGCGAAACTCATGCGCTCGTAGCTCTTGAAGACGAGCGCCGTGCCGGCGCGTTCATCGGGCAGCTTCACTTTCGAATCGAACGCACTGCCGCCCTTGAAGAAGCTGGTGCCCTGGCTGCGACCCTTGTCGCGCACCGTGAGCCCCGCCTGGTCGACCGCGAGAATGTGGCCGGGCGCAAGGCCATGACGCGTGCCGCGGTTGACCGCGATGATCTGGTAGGTGCCGATCAGCGTGGTGTCATCGACCACCGAGATGATCGAGCCGTTGATCGGCGCGTTCGGTACCCGCACCTCGAAGCTCGCGGGCGCGTCGGTGTCGTTCGCGATAAGCACGTCACCTTCGAGGGTCTCGCGCGTCGTGTCCGTGAGTTTCGCGGTGAGCGGCTCGCCGGGGCGCGTGACGCGCGCAGTCGCCGCGTAGACGCCCTCGTAGCCGAGCACGTCGCCCGTGTCCGGATCGCGCAACTTCTGGCCGACATGCACCACGGCGTAGCGCGCGTCGATCGGCGCGTCGAGGTTGCGGACGTAGATGTCCTCGCCGGTGGCACCGATCATGTGTTCGTCGCGGAAGGCAAGCACGTGCGGCGCCCTGTCGAGTTGCTCCTTCGACAGCAGCGAGGGGCGTGACAGAAAACCGGCTATCGCCGCATACGGAATGGTTTCGATGGGGCCTTCGGTGGGCGTGCTGCGCAGGCGCGGATTCAGGCGCGCGGCGCCCCCCTGCTCGAGGATCACGCGCGGTGTGCCGTCGGCGCCATAGGCGAGCGCCAGCACGTCGCCGGGATAGATGAGATGCGGATTCTCGACCTGCGGATTCACGTACCAGATTTCGGGCCACAGCCACGGATCGCGCAGGAACATGTTCGAGATGTCCCACAGCGTGTCGCCACGCTTCACCGTGTAGCGGCTCGGTGCGTCAGGGCGCACGGCGTTCGCGGTGACCGCAGGGGTCGGGGCGGTGGCGGCCTCGCTCGTGACGGTGGCGGCCTCGGTGGCGGTGAGGTCGTCGGTCGGCGGGGCCTCGCCGGCCTCTGCCACGTACTCCTGCTGCGGCGCCGCAGCCCGCGTCGCCTTCTCGGGCGAGGAACAGGCGGCGGCGAAGGCCACACAGGCGATGAGAGCCGCGCGCGACCAGGCTGCCGCGGGGCTAACTGACTGATTCGAAAACATCCCTCACTCCTCTATACCGGGTGGGGCAAGCGACCCCGCTGTTATAATCGCCCATGGAACCGGTGCACACGACCCGATGTCAACTTTGTGCGCTGGTTCAAATAAATACGAGCCCGTTGAATACATTAGCAGCATTGTCGTAGGTTTCCATGTCCCTCCTCACGATCCTCGAGTACCCCGATCCGCGGCTGCGGACCCGCGCCGAGCCGGTGACGGTCTTCGACGATGCCCTCGGCCGCCAGATCGACGACATGTTCGAGACCATGTACGCGGCGCCCGGGATCGGACTCGCGGCGACGCAGGTCGATTACCACCGGCAGCTGATCGTGATCGACACCTCGGAAACGAAGGATGACCGCCGCGTATTCATCAATCCCCTGATACTGGAGAGAAGCGGCACGGCGGTCACCGAGGAGGGTTGCCTCTCCGTGCCCGGTGTCTTCGACGAAGTGCAGCGCGCCTCGAACGTGCGGGTGCGGGCGCGCGACCGCCACGGCATCGAGTTCGAGCAGGATCTCGAGGGGATCCTCGCCGTGTGCCTGCAGCACGAGATGGATCACCTCGAGGGCAAACTCTTCGTTGACTACCTGTCTGACCTCAAGCGCGAGCGGATCAGGAAGAAGCTCGACAAGGACCGCAAGGCGCGCGCGACCTCAAATCCCCTGCCGGCGACGCCCGTTCGCGTGCCGGCGCTCTGATCACGGAGCCCTGACCGTGCGCATCGCGTTCGCCGGAACGCCCGGGTTCGCGCTGCCGCCGCTGCGCGCGCTTGCCGCGCGCCACGCCATCGTCGGCGTCCTGACACAGCCCGATCGGCCCGCAGGTCGCGGCCGATCGCTCACGGCGAGCCCCGTGAAGCTCGAAGCGCTGTCGCGGGGCTGGCCCATCGCCCAGCCGGCGTCCCTGAAGAGCGCAGCCGATCGCGTCGCGCTTGCGGCCTGGCAGCCTGACCTCCTGGTCGTCGTTGCCTACGGGCTCATCCTGCCGCAAGCCGTGCTCGACCTGCCGCGCCTCGGCTGCATCAATGTGCACGCCTCGCTCCTGCCGCGCTGGCGCGGCGCGGCGCCCATCCAGCGCGCGATCCTCGCGGGCGACACGCAGAGCGGGGTTGCCATCATGCGCATGGAGGCCGGGCTCGACACAGGTCCGGTCTACGCAGTGCGCACCGTCGCGATCGGACCTCGCATGACGGCGGGCGAACTGCATGACGTGCTTGCCGAAGAGGGTGCGACGGCGCTGCTCGCGGTGCTCGAGGATATCGGGACGGGCACGGCGCGTGCCACGCCGCAGCTTGCCGCGGGTGTCACGTACGCTGCCAGGATCGACAAGTCCGAGGCGCACATCGACTGGGGCATGAGCGCCGCCGGGATCGACCGGCAGGTGCGCGCTTTCAACCCCTGGCCGATCGCGCAGACACGCTTCCAGGGCGAGCAGCTGCGCGTGCTGCGGGCCCATCCGGCGACTGCCACGGAGCGCGTGCGCGCGGTGCCGGGCACCGTGCTCGGCGTCGATTCCGCCGGGCTCGCGGTTGCGTGCGGTGAAGGCGTGCTGACCCTCGAGATCGTGCAGCGACCGGGCCGGCGGCCGGTGTCGGCGTTCGACTTCGCACTCGCTGCGTCGCTCGAGGGTGTGGTGCTCGGGTGACGGAAGGCACGGCCGTGCTCACCGCGGCGGCGCGCGCCGTCATGCGGGTCGCGCACGAGCACCGCTCGGCTGACGACGTGCTCGAGATGGGCGGAATTGAAGGCAGCGCCGCCGTGCGCGCGATCGCACTCGGCACACTGCGCTGGTATTTGCGCCTCGCGCCCGCGATTGCGCGTCTGCTGGCGCGGCCTGTCACGAGCATGGCGCCGGCGGTGCACGCGCTGCTGGTGACCGCCGCACACCAGATCGTCTATTCGCGCAACGCCCCGCAAGGTGTCGTCGACGCCGCCGTCGATGCGTCGCGCGCGCTCGGCGCCGGGCGCGCCAGCGGCTTCGTGAACGCCGTGCTGCGGCGCTTCGTGCGTGAGCGTGAGGTGCTCCTTGCGCAGCTCGACGCGGATCCGGCCGTGCGTCATGCGCACCCGCGCTGGCTCGTGGACGCGCTGCACAAGGAAGTGCCCGAGCGGCTCGAGGATGTTCTGGCAGGCGGCAACGTGCGCGCGCCCATGACGCTGCGCGTCGACCTCTCCCGTACCACCGTGGCAGAGGCGCAGGCGGCGTGCGCCGCGCGCGCCATGGCCGCGCAGCCGCTCACCGGTTACGGGGCCGCACTCGTGCTCGATGCGCCGGTCGCGGTCGAGAGGCTGCCAGGCTTTGCCGAGGGGCTGGTTTCGGTGCAGGACGCTGGCGCACAGCGCGCCGCCGTGCTGCTCGATCTGCGGCCCGGGCAGCGGGTGCTCGATGCCTGCGCGGCGCCGGGCGGCAAGACCGGGCATCTGCTCGAGATGGCTGGTGGCGACATCGACCTGCTGGCAGTGGACCATGATGCCGATCGCCTGATGCAGGTCGCCGGGAATCTCGAGCGCCTCCGGCGGCACGCGCGCCTCGCGCGCCTCGATCTGCGGGACACCCGCGCGCTCGAAGGCGAGGCGCTCTTCGATCGCATCCTCATCGACGCACCGTGCTCGGCGACCGGCGTGATCCGCCGCCATCCCGACATCAAGCTGCTGCGTCGTGCAGGCGATGTCGCGGCCCTTGCCCGTACCCAGAGTGAGATCCTCGCGAACTGCTTCGCGCATCTCGCGCCCGCCGGGCGCCTCCTTTATGCCACCTGTTCGATTCTGGCCGCGGAGAACAGCCGGGTCATCGAGCGCTTCGTCGCAGAGACCCCCACCGCACGTCTCGTCGGTACGCCGGAACAGCTGTGGCCGGGGGTCCGGGCGGTGACCGACGGCTTCTATTATGCTTCCCTGACCAAGGCGGCCCCGACATGAAGCGCGTTTCGCAAGCCCTGACCGCATTGCTCGCGAGTTTCCTCGTGGGAGCGGGCGCGCTCGCGAACGGCCTCGATGGCGTTCTCGAGGTCAGTTCGGCCTATGTCAACGTCGATCACGGCGTGTTCAAGCTGCACGCACGCGTGCAGTACCCCGAGAACGAAGACATCCGCGTTGCGCTCAACGACGGCGTGACCCTGATGTTCGACGTCGAAGCCGTCATTGCCCGAGAACGCCGCTACTGGTTCGATGCCGACGTGGTGTCGGTCACGCTGCGGCGCGAATTGTCGTATCACGCGGTGAGCAACCGCTACGTCGTGCGCGGTAGCCCCGACAGCGCCACGCAGGAAAGCTACGCCACGCTGCACGAGGCACTCGAGGCGATCGGCGCGGTCGACGATTGGCCGGTGCTCGTCGAGCCACAGCTGTCGCGCGATGCGCGTTATCGGGTGAGCGTGCGGGCGAGCGTACGCCGCGGCCGACTGCCGGATACGCTGCGCGTGCTGATGTTCTGGACCGACAGCTGGCATCGCACGAGCGAGTGGTACTCGTGGTCGCTGCCCGTCTGAAGCGCTTCCGCTCAGCCGCACTCATCGCGCTGTGGGTCGCGATCGGTGCGGCGGCACTGATCCTCCTCGCCAAGACCGCACAGAACTCGGCGCAGTTCGGACGCCTGCAGCCGTGGATCCTGCTGCTCAATATCGCGGGCGTCCTCGCGCTCATGGTGCTGCTGGTGCGGCGCCTCGCGCATCTCGCGCGCGACTATCGCGACCACGTGCCGGGGTCGCGGCTCACGGTGCGCAGCGTCGCGACCTTCGGTGCGCTCGTGATCGCGCCGCTCGTCGTCGTATATCTTTTTTCGCTCGACTTCCTGAACCGCGGCATCGACAGCTGGTTCAAGGTCGAGATCAAGCAGGGACTGTCCGATGCACTCAGCCTGTCGCGCGCGGCCGTCGATCTGCGGTTGCGCGAGCACGCCGGACGCACGGAGGCCTTCGCGCAGCGCCTCGCGGACATGCCGGACCTCGAGCTCGTTGCCGCGATCGACGCCGAGCGGCGCGCGAGCGGCGCGCTCGAAGTCGTGCTGTTCGGCGCAAATTCGCGGCTCATCGCGGCGAGCAGCGCGGCGCTGCTGTCGGGCGCGCCGGCGCGACCGACTGAAGAGATCGCGCGCCAGGTCGGCGAGGGCCGGCCGTATGTCGCGCTCGAGCCCCGCGCGGACGGCGAGTACTACATCCGGATCGCCGCGCCGCTGGGTAATGCCCGCGTGCGGCGCGACCCGCGCTTCGTGATGGCGGTGTACGAGGTGCCGCCCCAGCTCGCTGCGCTGTCGGAAGCGGTGCAGCGCTCCTATTCGCAGTATGGCGAGCTCGCCGCGATGCGTGAGCCGCTCAAGAGCGTCTTTCGGCTGACGTTGACCCTCGTGCTCCTTATCGCGATGCTCGCGGCCGTCAATGGTGCGATCGTGTCCTCGCGGCGATTCGCCCGCCCGGTGCAGGACCTGATCGCCGGCACGCGCGCGGTCGGCAAGGGCGACTTCGGCGCACGTCTGCCGCTGCCGTCGCGTGACGAACTCGGTTATCTCGTCCAGTCGTTCAACGACATGACGCGCCGACTGCGGCGTGCGCGCGAGGAGGCGAACCGCAGCCAGACCGAGGTCGAGCACGAACGCGAGCGGCTCGCGGTGATCCTCGCCCGCCTGTCGACCGGCGTGCTTTCGGTCGATCGCGAGTTCAAGGTGCGCCTCGCCAATGAATCCGCGAGCGCGATCCTCGGCGCCGACCTCGCGGCGCAGGTCGGCGACGACCTCGCAAGCCTCGCGGACCGCAATCCGCGCGTGGCGCACTTCGTGCGTGAACTGCGCGTGCGCACTGATGCCGGGCGCGAAGAGTGGCGCGAGCAGATCGAGCTGCCGGGAGAGGCGGGGCGTCGCGTGTTGATGTGCGCCTGCACGCCGCTGCCGGGCAGCGGGGAAGAGGCCGGCTATGTGCTGGTCTTCGACGACATCACCAACCTCCTCGCCGCCCAGCGGGAGGCGGCCTGGGGCGAGGTGGCGCGCCGCCTCGCCCACGAGATCAAGAATCCCCTCACGCCGATCCAGCTGTCCGCCGAGCGCATGCGGCGCCGCTTCCTCGCGCAGATGAACGCCGCGGACGCGGCTGTGCTCGAGCGCGCGACGCACACGATCGTGCAGCAGGTCGAGGCGATGAAGCAGATGGTGAACGCATTCAGCGAGTACGCGCGCACCCCCGACATGACTATTGCCCGGTTCGGGCTGAATCAACTCGTCACGGAAGTGGCGGACCTGTATCGTGCGCAGAACGCCAGCGTGACGCTGCACCTCGACCTCGCCGGCGAGGTCGACTCGGTCGAGGCGGACCGCGGCCGGGTGCGACAGATTCTCAACAATCTGCTGGCGAACGCCTTCGAGGCGGTCGAGGGCCGGACCGGCGCGCGCATCGACGTGATGACGCGCCCCGGGACGGAAGGGAGCGATCCTGTGGCAACGATCACGGTCAGTGACAACGGTCCCGGATTCAGGTCCGATATCATCGAACGGGCGTTCGACCCCTATGTGACCAGCAAGACCAAGGGGACGGGGCTCGGACTTGCGATCGTGCGGCGCATCGCCGAAGAACACGGCGGGCACGTCGAGGTCGAGAATGTGGTGGAGGGCGGGGCGCGCGTGCGGGTCACGCTGCCGCTGTCCGACGCCGCGCGGACCCACGCGGGCCGCGAACGCCGGAACGAATTGCGAAGGGAGCGGGCATGAGCGCAGCGCATATTCTGGTGGTGGACGACGAGAGCGACATTCGCAGTCTCCTCACGGAGATCCTCTCGGAAGAGGGGTACGAGGTCGATGCCGCGGCCAACGCGAGCGAGGCACGCGCCTCGCGCGCCAACCGCTTGCCGGATCTCGTGTTGCTCGACATCTGGATGCCGGACGTCGATGGCATCACGCTGCTGCGGGAGTGGTCGAACCAGGGCGGCGAGAGCTGCCCCGTCGTGATGATGTCGGGGCACGGCACCGTGGAAACCGCAGTCGAGGCGACGCGACTCGGTGCCTTCGATTTCGTCGAAAAGCCGCTCTCGCTCGCGAAGCTGCTGCGAACGGTCGAGCGGGCGCTCGACGCGGGCCGGCGCCGACGCGGCGGTGGGCGCCTCGCGGTACCGCCGTTGATGGTACCGGTGGGCAAGAGCCCGGTGATGCGCCAGCTGCGCACGGATCTCGCGCAAGTTGCCCACAGCGGGCGAGTGCTGTTCACCGGCGAGTCCGGCAGCGGCCGCGAAGCATTTGCGCGTTACTTGCGCGAGGCGGGGGATCGCGCGTCGCGGCCGCTCGTGACCCTCGTCGCGAGCACCGTGCGCGAAACGGATGCCGAGTCGCTGCTGCTTGGCAACCAGTCCGGCAGTGACGCGGGTTCGGGGCCGAGGAAGGGCATTCTCGAACAGGCAACGGGCGGCACATTTTTCATCAGGGACATCGACGACCTGCCCTCCGCGGCGCAACGCATCCTTCTCGGGGTGCTCGAAACAGGCAGCTTCACGCGGGTAGGCGGCACCGAGCCCGTGCCGTTCGATGCGCGCGTGTTCGCATCCGCGCGGCCGGGCATCGAGCAGCGCGCGGGCCTCGGCGAATTTCGCAGTGACCTGCTCGCGCAACTGAACACGCTCGTCTTTCGCGTGCCGCCGCTGCGCGAGTATGCCGAGGACGTGCCGGAGCTGCTGCGCTACTACGTCGACCGGCTGGTCGATGCGGAGGGTCTGCCGTTTCGCAAGTTCAGCGTGGCTGCGCAGAACCGCCTGCGCAACTATCCCTGGCCGGGCAACATCCGCGAACTGAAGAACCTCGTGCATCGCCTGTTGCTGAAAGGTGGCGCGGACGAGATCGGCCTCGATGAAGTGGAGCGCGAGCTCGCCGTGCAATCGCCATCCGAGGAACCGCTCGTCAAGCAGGACCTCCTGGCCCTGCCGCTGCGCGAGGCGCGCGAGCAGTTCGAGCGCACCTATTTGCAGCAGCAGCTGCTGCTGTGCAACGGCAAGGTCGGGCTGCTCGCCAAGCGCGTCGGCATGGAACGCACGCACCTTTATCGCAAGTTGCGCTCGCTCGGCGTCGAGTTTCGCGGTATCGGCGATGAGTAGGGCGTGACCGCGCCCTGGGTCGCGACCTCGCCCTGATGGACGAGCCTGGCGCCGGCACACCGGATTCCGAGGCGCCGATCGCCGTATTCGTGGCGGACGATCTGCGCGCCTGCGAAGAGCGCGCGTTCGTGCTGACGGCCGTCGGCATCCCGCATCTCGTCGCGCTCGCGCCCGCAGGCCATGCGCTGCTCGTTGATCCAGCGCGCGCCGCGGAGGCGCGTGAGCACCTCGTGCGCTATGCTGCGGAGCGACGCGCGCCGCCACCCTCGCCACTGCCTGTGCCCCGTCCCGGCCATCCGTTCGCCTGGCTCGGCAGTCTCGTCTACGCGCTCGTGCTGTTTGCGACCGGTCTCGCGATTGGCGCCGGCATCGGCCCGCTCGACGCCTACCCGCGCGGTGTCGCAGACGCGGAGCTGATCCGGCAGGGCGAATGGTGGCGCGCGCTCACCGCGCTCACGTTGCACGTCGATGCGCCACACCTCGTCGCGAACCTCGTGGCAGGGGCGTGGTTCGGCTATCTCGCGGGCCGCCGGCTCGGGCCTGGCACCGCATGGCTCCTGACGCTGCTCGCGGCCGCAACGGCGAACGGCATCGAGGCGCAGTTCGGCCCCGTGCCACACCGCTCGGTCGGGGCGTCGACTGCGGTGTTCGCGGCGCTGGGTTTGCTCGCCGCACACGCGTGGCGCGAACGCTATCCGCTGCGCGCCCGCTGGGTCGTACGCTGGGCGCCACTCGTCGGCGGGGTGCTGCTGCTCGGCTGGCTCGGAACGGAGGGCGAGAACACCGATGTCATGGCGCATGTGCTCGGCTTCGGTTGTGGCACCCTGGCCGGGCTCGTGGTCGCGCGGGCGACCGTGGCGCGCGCACTTGCGCGCGTGCCACAGGGGCTGGCAGGCGCGGCTGCGCTGGCGCTGCTCGGGCTCGCGTGGCTGCGCGCTACCGGCTGAGCAGCGCGCCGTCAGCTTTTCAGCTCCTTGACCATCGCCTGCAACTGCTCGCCCGGCACCGGCAGGTGGTGCGGCAAGCCAATCGTCGTGCACACCCCGTCCCAACGCGCCTTGAGCTTCGGTACCAGTTCCCCGTAGGTGGCGACAACGGCGAATTCTTCGAGCATCCCGTCGGTGATGAGCTCGCCCATCTTCTCCCAACACCTGTTTTCGAGAGACATCCGGTGCAGCTGCAGGCCGATGTCCTCCCATCCGTGGGCCGCGAACACGCCGTGATAGCTGCGGGTCGATCCGAAGAATGCGATGAATTCCTTCATGGCTTTCTTCTTCGACTCGATCTCCGCGCCATCCTTGCCCGTGAGGATGACGCCACCCCCCACAAGGTCGATATCGGCAAGTTTGCGTCCTGCGCTGTGGCATCCCTCTTCGATGGCGGGCAGCAACACTTTCCTGAAGTACTGCGACGTGATCCAGCCGGGCGGGCGAACGCCATCGGCGATCTCGCCCGCCAGGCGAGCCATGAAAGGATTGACGGCGGCGAGGTAGATCGGAATGTGCGGATGGGCAGATGGCCCGTGGTGAGAAAAGGGATTGAACGTCGGCTGGAGTGTCGTGAACTGGTAGTGCTCGCCCTCGAAGAAGCTCGGCGTGTCCGAATTGAAGCTGCGGAAGATCGCCCGCAGGCACAGGACGTATTCGCGCATGCGCGGCACGGGCGGCCCGGACCACGTGGTCGAATAGCGGCGCACGATATTGCCCTTGACCTGACTGCCGAGGCCCAGCTGAAACCGCCCGCCCGAGAATTGCTGCAGGTCCCACGCGAGCTGGGCCGTGACGAACGGGCTGCGCGGAAAGGCGACCGCCACGTTGGTGCAGAATGTCAGACGCTGCGTGTGTTCGATCGCAATCATGAACGGCAGGAAAGGGTCGTGCCCGACCTCGGCCGTCGTGCAACCGTCGAAGCCCGCGCGCTCAATGAAGCGGGCGGTCTCCGCGATGTCGCCTGGCCGGGTGTGAATCGGGCCGCCCGTGTCAAAGGCGCCTTGCAGCATGGTCTCGACCCGCATCGCTATGATGGCTCCGTCTCGCGCAGCTTCCCGCTGAGGTAGTCCGCGAAGGTACGGATTGTGGCGCGCCGGAGCGTCTCGGGCAGGGCGTAGAGACAGATCTCCACATTCCGGGTGAACTCCGGCAGGTCGAGCGGAATCATCCCGGGGTCGTCAGTCAGGAGAAAATCCCAGGCCAGCACGGCGCCCAGTCCCGCGCGGGCGAGTTGCAGGGTCGCAGTACCGGAAGACGCCATGGCGACGATCCTGGAATCGGGCCCGAGCGCCGACGGGGCGCGTCGCGACAGCTCATCGGTGATCTGCGAGGTATCCCAGGCGATCCAGTCGATGTCCTGCGCACGTGGTGCGCGCGAACGACCCCCCTGGTACGACCGATGCACATAGGCCCGGACCCGGCGATGGCCGAGCGAGATGCGTTCGTATCGATCGGAGATGTACGACGGCGCGAGGCGCGGGAAGATGTGGATGTCGGCGAGCCCTCTGCTGACGTCGACGAACTCATTCGTCATGTCCAGTTTCCAGACAATGGCCGGATGCTGCTGCTGGAAGCTTGCAAGAAAGGGCGCCACGAGCCGCACCATGGATTCCGACAGCGAGATTCGCACGACGCCCTGCAGCGCTGTGCCGGGGTGAGTCGCCTGCTGCTCGAAGTGCGCGAACGAGGCCTCGATGGCCTCGAATGTCGCCAGCAGGTCCTGGCCCGTGCCTGTCAGCGAATAGTGTGAGGCCTGCTTCCTGAAAAGACGCGCGCCCACGAAGGCTTCCAGGACGCGGATCCGCCGGGCGATCGTGGTGTAGTTGACCGACAGTCGCCGCGAGGCCCCGGAGATGGTTCCGGCGCGATAGAGCGCGAGGAAGTAGCGAACGTCGTCCCAGTGAAAGTTCACGAGGGGTACAAATAGGGAATCGGGCGCGACTTGTCCAGTCGCGCGACGCTCACTGCGCCGTCCACCCCCCGTCGATCGCGATGGCCTGCGCGGTCACGTTGCGCGCGGCGTCCGAGATCAGATACCCGGTGAGCGCGGCAATTTCGGCGACCGTGACGAACGCCTTCTTGGGCATCGGCTTCAGCATGATGTCGCTCACGACGCGCTCGGGCGTCAAGCCGTGCTCGCGCGCCTGCGCCTCGATCTGCTTTTCGACGAGCGGCGTGCGCACGTACACCGGGCAGATCGTGTTCACCGTGATGTCGACGTCGCCATTTTCGAGTGCGAGCGTCTTCGAGAGGCCGATGAGGCCGTGTTTCGCCGCGATGTAGGCGCTCTTGAACGGCGAGGCGACGAGCGAGTGGATCGAGCCGATGTTGACGATGCGTCCGAAGTTGTTCATACGCATTCCCGGAAGCACGGCGCGCGCCATGTTGGCAGCGCCCGTGAGCATCACCGCGACGAGCAACGCCCAGCGGTCGGCGGGAAATTCCTCGAGGCGCGCCACATGCTGCAATCCCGCGTTGTTGACCAGTACATCGACACGACCCGCGGCGCGTACCGCCGTCTCGACCGCGGAGGGCTGCGTCACGTCGAGGCCATAAGCGACGGCCGCTCCGCCGCGTTCCAGGATCGCATCAGCGACACGCAAGGCGGCTGCGCGGTCGATGTCGGTGGCGATGATCTCGTGTCCGGCGGCGGCGAGCAATGTCGCCAACTCGGCGCCGATGCCGCTGCCGGCGCCGGTGATCAGAATGCGTCGTGAAGTCATGTGCACACGTTAGCGGATACACCCACGATCGGGTGCTGATACCTTAGTATCAAGCTGATGACACATAAACCTGTTGCTCCCGCCGCGGCATTTGTCGGGGCGCTGCTGGCCGGCTGTGCCATGACATCACCGAAGCCTTCGTCCGGGGGGCCGACCGGCGTCTATCGCGCCGAGCGCATCGGCGCGCCGATCCGCTACGAACTCGACGGGACCAGTGACGATCTGCTGACCGCGGGACTCGGCACCGCGGAGCTCCTCGGCGCGCCGCCCGCTTTCGCCGATCCGCGCCATCCCACCGCGCGCGAACTGCGTCGCCGGGCGATCTACACGAACTATCGCGGCCTCGTCGATCTGCGCGATGCGCCCGGCGGCGGACCCGCGGTGCCGGGTGTCGAGTTGTTGGTCAGCCTGCACTCTTCCGTGGGCGCATCCACCGCGATGTTGCAGATCCCACGCGACTTCGACGCGGCGAATCCCTGCCTGATCGCGGTGGCGAGTTCCGGCTCACGGGGCATCTACGGCGCGCTTCCGACCGCGGGCGTGTGGGGTCTGCGCCACGGTTGCGCGGTCGTGCATACCGACAAGGGTACAGGTAGCGGAGTCTTCGACGTCGCGAGCAACCGCGGATTGCGCATCGACGGCACGATCGGCGCGGCGGGCGATCCACTGTTGTCATTTGCGCCCGATGCGGCGGCGGTCGCGAAACTCGCAGCCAGGCGGCCGAACGCGGTGCTCTTCCGTCACGCGAACTCCAGCATGAATGTCGAGACGCACTGGGGGGAGTATCTGCTGCAGGCGATCGATGTCGCGTTCGAGCTCCTGAACGGTGAATACCCGGGGCGCGTAACGCCGTTCACGCCGACCAACACTGTCGTGATCGCGTCGGGCATCTCGAACGGGGGTGGCGCCGTGCTGCGCGCCATGGAGCTCGATTCCGCCGGCTGGATCGACGGCGCGGTAGTCTCCGAACCGAACATCCCGGTGCCGGGCTTGCGGGTTTTCGGTTATGAGGCACGGCCCTTGTACGATCTGGTCGTCGCGCACCTGCTGCTGCAGCCATGCGCCGTGCTCGCCGACGAAGACCAATCCGCACCCTTTCTCGCCGCGACCACGACCGCGAAGCCGGCACTCGAACAATGGTGCCGCGACCTTGCCGCGCGTGGCGAGATCGCGGCGACAACTGGCGATACAGCAGCGCTCGCTCGTGCGGCGCGCGACAGACTCCTCTCGCTCGGCATCCTCCCCGAGGCGCTGCGGCTCGGGCACGCGAATGTGCACACCTCGCTCTGGAGCGCGATCGGGGTGTCGTACGCGGCCGCCTACGCAGGTATGGCGCCTGATGAGCTGCCCTGCGGTGTGAGCTTCAGTGCGACTGACGCGAAAGGTGCCCCGCGTGTACTCACGGATGAGGAGTTCGCACGCATGTTCACCGATAGCAATGGCATTGCGCCGACGGCAGGTATCAACCTCGTGATGCCGGGGGAGGGTGGCGTGCTGCGCGCCGCCAATTTCGGCAGCATCGACCTCGCATTGTGCCTGCGCGGTCTGCGCGCAAGGCTTGCACCAGGAATCGATGCGGTGGCGGCCCACCCGGGTATTGATGCACGGCCGTTGATCGTGATCCACGGGCGCGGCGACGGGCTCATCCCGGTCAACCACACTTCGCGGCCTTACTATGCCGCGAGCATGGCCGCAGGCGGCACCGATGCGGGCATTCGGTATTACGAAATCGAGCGCGGCCAGCACTTTGACGCGCTCCTGCCGCTCCCCGGCTTCACCGGGCACTATGTTGCGATGCAGCCGTTCCTGGAGTCCGCGATGGACCTGATGGCGTCGCGCCTGCGCGACAGCAGCCGGCCGTTACCGCCAAGTCAGGTCGTGCGCAGCGTGATTCAGGCGGCGCCCGGCGCAGACGCGATCACCCTCAAGGGCGGGAAGCTCGCCATCCCGCCCTGAATGGCCGAATAACCGAAAACCCGGCACCATTTTCTCAATACTGGTACCGCACGCTGAACGTATAGGTCCGCGGCGGACCGTAGTAGCCGATCTGGCTCACGTTCGCGAACGTGCCTGTCGTGCCGAAGTCGTAGCCTGCCGTGCGGTACCACTTGTCAGCAACGTTCTTCGCATCGACCGCGAGACGCCAGTGCGAGTCAGCCGTGACGTAGGACAGCCCGAGATCGAGGAGGCCGTACGCCGGCTGATCCGTCGGGCTCGTCAGGCTGAAAGGCGGCGGGGCGATCGAGGTGTCGTCACGCCACTGGTAGCCGACGCGCGCCGTGGCCTTGCCGTTGCCGACATCGAAGCGATACTGCGCGTCGATCGAGAGTGTCCAGTCAGGCGCGTTGATCACCGGCGTGACCGATGCATAGTTCACGATCGTACCGGGGCTCGCCGGATTCGAAGCGAAGAACTCCTTGAATTCGGCGTCGAGGTAGCCGATCGAAGTCGAGAGCGTGAAAGCGTCGACCGGCTGCCAGACGGTCTCGATTTCGGCGCCCTGATTCACCTGCTTGCCGGCGTTCAGCACCGCTGTCGCGTTCGTCGGCACGCCCATCACAGTCACGAACTGCTGCGTCGTCACCTGTACATCGGTGTAGTCGGCGTAGAAGACCGTTGCGTTGAAGCGCAGGCTGCCGTCGAGCACCGTGGAACGCAGGCCCAACTCGTAGTTGTCGACCGACTCCGGCTTGTAGCCGTTGACCGTGCCGGGGAACACCGTGGCGTTGCCGCGCATGTCGAAGCCGCCACTCTTGAATCCTGCGCTGTACTGGGCGTAGAGCATGACGTCGTCGGTCACCTGGAAGTCGACGCCGAGCTTTGGCGACAGTTCGCTGTCGCTGCGTTCACTCTGGTAGTTGCTCTGCGGTGCGCCGAGGGGGAATACGCCCGGCGGCAGGCGTGTCGGATCGAACACGCTGCCATTCGAGGGTATCTGCCCGCCGTACTGCGCGACGAACACGCGCGCGTTCTTCCTGTCCTCGTTGTAGCGGGCCCCGAAATTGAGATCCCAGCGATCCGTCAGCGCGAACGTGCCGTCGAAGTAGCCGGCGAAGCTCTCGGTGCCAACGGATCCCTGCGTGAGGCCTATCAGGCCGCCGAAGAGCGGGAAGGTACCGAGTACCGCATCGAACGAACCGGCCGCCGTGCCGTCGAAATAATAGACACCGCCGACGCCCTTGATGCGGCTGCCCGTGTAATTCACCTGCAGCTCGCCGCTTGCCTGGTGATCCGAGTATTTCGCCGGGACGTTGAACTGGTTGACGTTGCGCGTCTCGAAGTCGAGGAACGTCGTGCCGTCGCCCTCGCGATACGCGCCGACCGCCTTCAGCGCCCACTGATCGTTGAGCGATGTCGTATAGGTTGCCGAGACGCCCTTGTTCTCGAAGTTCTCCTCGTTGACAGGCATGTCATTGCGCACGTCATAGCGGCTTTTGAGTCTTGGGCCGAACACATCGTTCAGGCGCTGGCCGCCGCGCACGTTGGAAGTGTCCTTGACGAAGTCGCCCATGATACGCAGGCGACTCGAAGCCCCCCACAGGAAATTCACCTCGGCGCGTCCCGCGAGGATGTTCTTGTCGCTGACATCCTCGCCGACGTGGTTGAACTGGTAGGGGTTGACATCGGGGACCACTTCGCCGAAGCCGTTGCGCGTGAGCTTGGCGAGCGATGCGCCGACGTACACATGTTCGCCGATGGCACGCGAACCGGCCAGTTTCATGTCGATCTGGCCGTAGCTGCCCGCCGCGAGGGTCGCGTCGAACGCCGGCTCGCCGACGATGTCGCGCGTCACATACTTGATCGCGCCCGCGAGCGTGTTCTTGCCGTAGAGCGTGCCCTGCGGCCCGCGCAGGATCTCGATGCGCTGCACGTCGTAGACGTCGAGAAGTGCACCCTGCGGGCGGGCGATATAGACGTCGTCGATGTAAATGCCGACGCCGGGCTCGAATCCCCACAGCGGATCGTTCTGGCCGACGCCGCGGATGTACGCGTTGATCGTGTTGCTCGTGGCGCGGCCGGGGTTCACCTTGATGTTCGGCGCGAGCGAGTTGATGTCCTCGAGGTTCGTGATCGCAAGCTCGCGCAACTGATCGGCGGAGAAGGCGGAGACGGCCGCGGGCACGTCCTGCAGATTCTCCTCGCGCCGGCGAGTCGTCACGACGACCTCCTCGAGCACAGGACCGGTGCTCTCGGCCACGTCCTGGGCGCGCGCCGGTGTCGTGACGGCACCACTCGCTGCAAGGCTCACCAGCGCCGCAATCGCGAACGGTGTCGCTTCTCTGATCGTCATGGGCATCCCCTCTTTCCGGATGTGCGGCAACGTACCCCGTTCCCGCCGGGGTCGCATTGCTACCTTGGTACTATGGTGTGGCCGTCGTGCAACAGTGCAACGTGCGCGCCCTATGCTGAGTCTTTTCGGCTTGCTGCTCGGGCTCGCGCTCCTCATCTGGCTGACGATGCGCGGCACCGAGCTGCTGATCGCGGCGCCACTTTGCGCGCTGCTGGTCGCCGCATTGTCGGGATTCGCGATTTTTCCCCAGCTTGCGATGGAGGGTGCGCCGAGCTTCACGGCAAGCTACATGCGCGGCTTCGTCGACTTCGTGCAGAACTGGTTCTTCATGTTCCTGCTCGGATCACTCTTCGGCAAGATGATGGAATGCACCGGCGCGGCCGACAGTGTCGCGAACTGGATCGTCGCGAAGCTCGGCGCGAAACACGCCGTGGGCGCCGTGGTGCTCGCGTGCGCCGTGCTGACATACGGGGGCGTGAGCCTCTTCGTGGTCGCGTTCTCGGTCTATCCGATGGCCGTGAGCCTCTTCCGGCGTGCCGATCTGCCCCGGCGGTTCCTCCCCGCGACGGTCGCCTTCGGCTCGGTTACGTTCACGATGACGTCTGCCGGCTCGCCCGAAATCCAGAACTGGATCCCGATCCGCTTCCTTGGCACGACGCCCTACGCGGGCTGGGAAGTGAGCCTCGTGGTCGCACTCTTCATGCTCGCGGTGGGGCAGTGGTGGCTGGTGCGCACGGTGCGCCTCGCGGGTGCACGCGGCGAGCGCTTCGAGGCGCGTACCTCGGACCCCGTGCCGCACGACCGCTACCTTCCCGCCATGTGGCGGGGGCTCGCACCGCTCGTCGTGGTGCTCGTCGTTTCCTTCATTTTGCACAAGCGGCTCGCCGAGTCGGCGCTGATCGTTGCGCTCGGCTCGGGCGTGCTCGCGGCTCTCGCGCTCAACTACCGCTACGCGCATCGCCTGGCGGCGGCCGCAACGGCGGGCGCGGTCGGCGCGCTGATCGCGATCGCAAACACGGCCGCCGTGGTCGGTTTCGGCGGTGTCGCCAAGCTGAC
Organism: Pseudomonadota bacterium; assembly: GCA_963204795.1. GTDB lineage: Bacteria > Pseudomonadota > Gammaproteobacteria > Steroidobacterales > Steroidobacteraceae > CADEFQ01. Next base: position 22,827 of record CAUJHX010000243.1, read on the forward strand.
GCCGGGCTTCCAGGCGGCGGTCGACGCCATGACAAGCCTGCCGGGCAGTCCACTGGTCGGTGCCGCGGTGGCCGTGAGCGTGATCGCGGGGCTCACCGGTTCAGCGTCAGGCGGGCAGTCGATCGCGCTGCCGCTCCTCGCACCGCACTATCTCGCCCAGGGCGTCGATCCCGAAGCCCTGCACCGCGTCGTCGCCATTTCCTCCGGTGGGCTCGATTCGCTGCCGCACAACGGCTATGTTGTCACGACGATCCGGTCGATTTGCGGCGAATCGTACGCGGCGGCCTATCCCGCGATGGGTATGCTCACCGTGATCGTCCCCGTGCTCGGTACGGTACTGGCGGTGGTGCTCTTCAGCTTGTGAGACGATAACGGTGGCATGCTGACACCGTGGCTGATCGCGCTGGTCGGGCTCGCCTACGTGGGCGTGCTGTTTGTCGTCGCACACCTCGGCGATCGCATGGCGGCCGAAGGTCGCGGGCTCGCCGCGCGCCCCTGGGTCTACAGTCTCTCCCTCTCGGTGTACTGCACCTCGTGGGCGTTCTACGGCACGGGCGGCCAGTCAGCGCGGCTCGGCTGGTGGCTGCCGCCGACCTATGTCGGCACGATCCTCCTGTTTCTTTTCGGCACCCGCTTCCTCGACAAGATGATCCGCCTCGGCCGCAAGCAGAAGATCACCTCGATCGCCGACTTTCTCGCTGCACGCTACGGACGCGATCCGCGCGTTGCGGTACTCGTGACCATCGTCGCGGTCTGCGGGCTCACGCCTTATGTCGCCTTGCAGCTGAAGGCGATCGACATCAGCTTCATCGCACTCGCGGGCCTCGACGCCGGTGCGGGTATCGGCAGCCGACTCTTCGCCGACACTGCACTTTACGTCGCGATCACACTCGCGATCTTCGCGATCCTCTTCGGCACGCGTCACGCCGACGCGACCGAACACCATCCCGGCATGATGCTCGCGCTCGCCTTCGAATCGATCGTGAAGCTCGGCGCGTTCGTGGCGGTCGGCGTGTTCATTACGTTCGGCCTCTTCGCTGGCCCTGCGGATCTCGCTGCACGTGTCGCTGCCGACCCGCAGGTGCGCGCGCTGCGCGAGGCGACACGCCCGGCCGGACACTATCTCGCGCTCACCGTGCTTGGACTGCTCGCGATCTTCTGTCTGCCGCGCCAGTTTCATGTTGCGGTGGTCGAGAACTCGGGGCCGCGCGACCTGCGCGTCGCGCGCTGGCTCTTTCCGCTGTACCTCATCGCGATCAGCATCTTCGTCCTGCCGGTCGCCAACGCGGGGCTGGCGATGTTCGGCGCCGCGGCGCCCGATCCGGATCTTTTCCTGTTGAACCTGCCACTCGCGAGTGGCCAGCCGGCGCTCGCACTCCTCACCTTCATCGGCGGCCTCTCCGCGGCGACCGGCATGGTGATCGTCGCCTGCATCGCGCTCTCGACGATGATCTGCAACGAGATCGCCATGCCGGCACTGCTACAGCTGTTCCCGAGCCTGCGCCGTCGCGAGGATCTCACGGGACTCCTGCTGCGCGTGCGCCGTGTCGCGATCGTGCTGCTGCTCGCTGCAGCCTATTTCTATTACCGCTCGATCGCCTACGCGGGGGCGCTCGCGGAGATTGGCGAGATCGCGATGGCGGCGGTCGCGCTGTTCGGGCCGCTCGTGTTTGCCGCACTCTACTGGAAACGCGCGAACAGCGCTGGTGCGCTCATCGGGCTTGCCTGCGGTTTTGTGGTGTGGCTGTACACCCTGATCGTGCCCGTGCTCGCGACGGCGGGCCACCTGCCGGCCACGCTCGTGGCCGCGGGTCCGTTCGGTCTTTCATGGCTGCGACCCACGGCACTGCTCGGCGTCGAAGGCGTGAATACGCTGGCGCACGGGCTTGCAGCGAGCGTGTTCGCGACGACCGTCGGGCTCATCGCGGGTTCTCTCGCGACCCGCCGCACGCTCGTGGACCGGATTCAGGCTGCGGCATTCATCGACGCGAGCGACGAGGGGCATGCCGAGTACTCCGGTGCCCGCCACGGCGCGCTGACGCTCAGGGAACTGCACGTGCTCGTCTCGCAGTTCGTCGGCGTTCATCGCACCGAGGCTCATTTTGCACAGTTTCGCGCCACGCCCGGGCGGCGCGCGAGCGGCGCGCAACTCGAGTCGGCGCAGCGGCTCCTTGGCTCGGTGATCGGCTCGGCGTCCGCGCGCCGCGTGATCGATGCGGCGGCTTCCGGCAAGGAACTCGTACTCGAGGACGTCGTCACGATGGTCGACAGCGCCTCGCGGGCGCTCGAATTCAACCGCGAGCTGCTGCAGGCCACGATGGAGAACGTGAGCCAGGGCATCAGCGTGGTCGACGCCGAGCTGCGGCTCGTCGCATGGAATCAGCGCTATCTCAGGTTGTTCGATTACCCGCCGGATCTCCTCCACATCGGCAAGCCGATCCAGGAAGTGCTCGAGTTCAACGCTGCGCGCGGCGAGCTGGGCGCAGGCGAGGCCGCGCAGCTCGTGGCGCGCCGCATGAGCCACCTGCGCCGCGGCACCGACTATGTATATAAGCGCGTCGGACCCGACGGCACGGTGCTCGAGATACGCGGCAACCGCATGCCCGGTGGCGGCTTCGTGACCAGCTACACCGACGTCACCGAGTACAAGCGAATCGAAGCCGCGCTCGAGCAACGCGTCAGCGAGCGCACCCGTGCGCTTTCGGCGATGAACGAGGAGCTGGCCGCCGCCAAGTCAGCAGCCGAGCATGCGAACCTCGGCAAGACCCGCTTCCTTGCCGCCGCGAGCCATGACGTGCTGCAACCGCTCAACGCCGCGGGCCTCTTCGCAGGTGCGCTGTTGCAGACGCTCGACGGTCCCGAGGAGAAAGCTCTCGTCGGTGACATCGAGCAATGCCTGCGCTCGGCCGAGGGCGTGCTCACAGACCTGCTCGACATCTCGAAGCTTGATGCCGGCGTGGTGCAGACACAGGTGAACGATCTGTCAGTGCAGGACCTGTTCCGCGCGCTCGACGCGGAGTTCGCGCTCACGGCGCGCGCGCGCGGGCTCGAACTTCGCGTGCGACCGAGCCAGGCGGTGGTGCGCAGCGACGTGAAGCTGCTGCGGCGCGTCCTGCAGAATTTCGTCGCGAATGCGATCCGCTACACCTCGCAGGGTGGCGTGCTGATCGGCTGCCGCCGCCGGGGCGGGCTGCTTCGCATCGAAGTGCGGGACACCGGCCCGGGCATCGCGGGCGACCAGCTGGGGCGCATCTTCGAGGAGTTCTATCGCGCACCTGCCGCCAAGGCGGGCGATGCCGCGGCGGGCAAGGGCTTCGGCCTCGGTCTCGCAATCGCCGATCGCATCGCGCGGCGGCTCGGACATCGGCTCATCGTCCAATCGACCCCCGGCCGCGGCTCGATGTTCGCCCTCGAGGTGCCGCTTGGTGCGGTGGCCCGGCATGCCGCACGCCCGGTGCGCCAGCTGCGTGCCGTGGGTTCGCTCGCCGGCGTGCGCGCGCTCGTGATCGACAACGACGCCGCGGTGCTGCGCGCGATGGGCGTACTCCTCGAGTCCTGGCAATGCGAAGTGCGTGCGGCGGTCTCGGAGCAGGAGCTGCCCGCGCTTGCTGGTTGGTGCCCGGATGTCCTGATCGCGGACTTTCATCTCGACGACGGGGTCACAGGGATCGCGGTCGCAGCAAGAGTCAGGGCAGAGGCGGGCGCAGAACTGCCACTCATCGTGATTACCGCCGATGGCACAGACTCGACCCGGGAAGCAGTCGAGGCCGCCGGAGGTGTCTGCTTGCGCAAGCCGGTGCGGCCGCTCGCATTGCATGGCGTGCTGCGACGGGTCGTGTCGCACGGCGCCGGTCAACGCTCGAGGGAAAGCGGGGCGACGTCCTGAATCTCGAGCGACTTGAAGACGAGGGTTGCCTGCGTGCGATTGCGCGCGCCGAGCTTCGCGAGCGTGGCGGACACGTGCGCCTTGGTCGTTTGCTCGGTGATGCCGAGTTCGGCCGCGATCTGCTTGTTGAGCCTGCCGAGCGCGAGCAGTTCGAGCACCCGATACTGTTGTGGCGTCAGGCTCGCGAGGCGCGCGGCGATCGCCGCCGGAGCCGCTGAGTGTGCGGCGGCATCTTCCAGCGCAGCTGCCGGAAACCATTGCCCGAACCCGAGCACAGTGCGGATCGCGGTCACGAGATCGCCGAGTGGCGCCGACTTCGGCACGAAGCCCGCGGCGCCGAACTCGAGCGCCGCACGAGCCACGGCGGCGCTCTCGTTCGCCGACACGACTATCACCGCCATTCCCGCGTGCTGGCTGCGCAGCCACGCGAGCGGCGCGAAGCTGCGGCTGCCCGGCATCATCAGGTCGAGCAGCACGAGATCGGTATCCGGCGCACGCGCGGCCGCTGCGCGCAGTGACTCGACATCCGCAGCTTCGATCACCTCCGCTGCGCCGACTGCCTCCTCGAGCGCGCGACGCAGAGCCGCGCGAAAGAGCGGATGGTCATCCGCGATCAGCACCGTTCGACGGGCGGGCTCGTGCATTGCGCGGGCATTCTCGCAGGGGCGCGGGCGGCGAGCTACGGGCGGCGAGCTACGCGCAAGAATCGTGGCTTGATGTTCGTCAATCTTGTACTGACCAGCGTGCGACGCGCGGCGATGAGTTGGCGTGCAGCAGAGCGCAGCGCTCATGCCCGTTGCCCGTCGCTCGTCGCCCGCGGCCCGTGCCGCGCCGCCCGCCGCGACCCCGTGCTACGCTCGGCTGCTCCCCGGTCACCTGACGGGATCATGGTCTCAACCGAAATCGTCGTCATTCTCATTCTTGTCCTGCTGAACGGCTTTTTCGCCCTCTCGGAGATGGCGCTCGTCTCTTCGCGCCGCGCGCGGCTGCAGGCGCGCGCCGAACAGGGCAGTCGCGGCGCGCGGATCGCGCTCGCGCTCCTCGAAGACTCGACCAGCTTTCTCTCCGCCGTGCAGATCGGCATCACGCTGATCGGTATCGTGACGGGCGTCTACAGCGGCGCGACCCTTGCGGCCCATCTCGACGATGTGATCGCAGCGTGGGGCGTGCCGATGGCATATGCCGAAGAATTCGCGTTCGCCACGATTGTGGTAGTGATCACTTTCGTCACCCTGATCCTCGGCGAGCTCGTACCGAAACGCATCGCGCTCGAGAACGCCGAGGGTCTTGCGATCCTCGTCGCGCCCGTCATGCGTGGCTTCTCGCTCGCCATGACGCCGTTCGTCTGGCTGCTGCGTGGTGCCGTCGACGTCCTCCTGAAGCTCGTGCCGGTTCCCGCGGCTTCGCAGAAGTCGGTCACCGAAGACGACGTACGCGCGATGATCGCCGAGGGCACGCGCTCCGGCGTGTTTCTCGCGAGCGAGAAGCGGTTGATCGAAGGCGTGCTGGCGCTCGCCGACCAGCGGATCGGCGCGGTGATGGTGCCACGCCAGGATATCGTCTGGCTCGATCTGGACGAACCGCTGCCAAATCTCTGGCAGGAGGCGAAGGAGAGTGGTCACGCGCGCTTTCTCGTGGCCCACGGCTCGCTCGAGCAGCTCGCCGGCGTGCTGACGCTCGCAGATCTCAGCGAGGCCTTGCGCCGTGGCAGCCTCGATCCCGGGCACGACATAGTGCCCGCGCTGCACGTGCCCGAGAGCATCACGGTGATGCAGATGCTCGACCAGTTCCGTCGCTCGAGCACACACCTCGCAGTCGTGATCGATGAGTACGGCGTGGTTGAGGGCATCGCGACGCCCATCGATATCCTGAAGGCGATCGCAGGTGAGCTGCCTGATGTCGGTAGCCGGGAGCGACCCGAGATTCTCACGCGCGAGGACGGCTCGCTGCTCATCGATGGGCACCTGTCAATCGACGAGCTGCAGCGCACCCTCGGGCGACGCGACATGGCCTCGGGCGAATATCACACGGTGGCCGGCTTCGTGCTGGCGCGCCTCGGCCGCATTCCCAAGGCGGGTGATATCGTCACCTGGCGCGGACTGCGCATCGAGGTCGTCGACATGGACGGCAAGCGGATCGACAAGGTGGTGGTCGTGAGGGCGGGCTGAGCTCGCCGCGCTTCGCGCGGCGAGCAATGGGCGACGGGCAATGGGCAATGGGCCAGAGGCGCGCTTCGCGCGCCGAAGACCAGGCGACGCCTCTGGCCTATTGCCCGTCGCTCGCCGCCCGACGCCGGGGGTCGGCATCAGCGCTGCGCCATCTCCCCATCGGCGCGAATCTCCAGTGCGCCGTCGGGAAACGCGCTGGTCGTCAGCTCCCGGATGAGCGCGAGCGCCCGCGCCTGCGGATCGATCGAGGGGCCGTCGGGTCGTACCTGGATCGTCGAATCGATGTGCCCGCTGCGAAAGTGCCCGTCGGCATCGAGACGGGCGGTGAGGATCGGTGCGATGCCGCGGTTGCCCTCGACACCGATGCCGTAATACGTCGCGAAGTTGCCGAGGCTGTAGGCGATCAGCCGGTCGCGATAGAGCTCCATCGCGCGCGGTACGTGCGGGCCGTGGCCGAGCAACAGGTCGGCGCCAGCGTCCACCATCGCGCGCGCGAAGTACACGACATCACCGCGATCCTCGCCGACATAATACTCGCGATCGAAGGGGAGACGCTCCGCGCCGTCGCCTTCGGCGCCTGCGTGGAACGAAACGATCACGATGTCATTCGTGACGGCGAGCGCGCGCACGCGCTCTACCGCAATGTCGTGATCGTTGAGTGAGTTTGCACCGACGTTCGGCGTGAACGCGATCATCGCGACGCGCACGCCTTTCACCGTCATCTCGGCCCAGGTGCCTTCGCGCCCCGAGTGGCGGATGCCCACCGCGTCGAGCGCGGCCATGCTTGAATCACGGCCCGCCTCGCCGAAGTCGCGCGCGTGGTTGTTCGCAAGACTCAGGAGGTCGAAGCCCGCGGCGGCGAGGTACGCCGCGTAGCGGGTGGGGGTGCGAAAAAGAAAACAGCTCGTCGAGGCGCCGCACTTCTTGACCGGCTCGCCGCCATCCATCAGCACGCCTTCAAGGTTACCGAATGCGATGTCGGTCGCCGACAGGATCGGTGTGACGTGGCGCAGAAAGCCGGCACCGTCGTCATCCGGCAGGATGTTTTGCGGAAAGTCGGTGCCCAGCATGATGTCGCCGACCGCGGCGATCGAGATCACGGTGGGCGATGGGGGTGGCGGAGGTGGCGGTGCGACCTCAGCGGGTGGCGGAGGCGGGGCGGGAGGTGGCGGTGCCGTCGCGCAGGCACCGAGTACCGCGGCGGCCGCGATCAGGATCGCGGTCGCGCTGGAACGCATGCGCTCACCCTCGCGCGTCAGCACGGCCGATCCACCAGTACACGATGAGCGCTGCAATCCAGGCCGGGATCAGGTACACGGCGAGCGCGATCAGTCCAAGCGGCCACAAATTGCCGAAGCCGAGCCAGACGAACCCATAGAGGAACTGGCCGAGCCACAGGCCGATCAGGATCGGCGCGAGCGCCGAGCGGCGTCGTGAGTACCACGCAAGCCCTGCACTGATCAGCACGAGCCCGAACCAGTACACATAGCCGGAATCCCACGGCTCCGCGGTATGCGTGATGAGCGGCGACAGCACCCAGACGGCTGCCCCCGCTGCAGTGGCCCATGCTGCGAGCGCGACGTACGACGGGTGGTTTGCGGGCTTTTCGTCCATGTTCAGTCCCCGACGCGAATGACGAGTGCGTCGATGTCCGCCGATCGCAGCCGGTCGCGCACGCGGTTCAATTCCTTCAGATCGGCGATCGGCCCGATGCGCACGCGGTGCCATACGTCCGCGTCGACCGCCACCCGCTGCACGACGGCCTGGATGCCCTGCAACGCCAGTTGCGAGCGCACGCGCTCGGCGTCGGGCTGGTTGCGGTAGGAGCCGGCCTGCAGGACATACACGCCGGGCCGCTCGACCAGGGACGCCGGCGCGTCGCGCTTCACCTCGCGGTCCTTTTCGGGCACCACGACCTCGAACTTCGGCAGCATCTCGTAGAAGTCGTACTGCTTGCCGGCCGCTTCGTCGTCTGTGGGTGCCGCGTCGGCTGTCCCGACCGCGGCACGCGGTTCGGGGCGGGGCGACTCGCGCTCGCCGGAAGCCTGCAGCGCGCGCTGGTTCATCACGACAAACACGAGCAGGGCAACGGCGAGTCCGCAGCCGAGACCATAGCCGAACTGCCGATAGCGGCCAGGATCGAGTCTGCCGCCACGCAACGTCTTGTAATCGCGCGCCGTCGGTCTCACATCGATTCCGGAGCGGACACGCCGAGGAGGCCAAGACCATTGCGCACGACCTGTTGAACAGCGAGTGCAAGCGCGATGCGCGCGTTGCGCAGTGAGGGGTCCTCGACGATGAAAGTCGCGGCGTTGTACCAGGTGTGGAATGCGTTCGCGAGATCGCGCAGGTAATGCACGAGCGTGTGTGGCGTGCGGTTGGCGGCGGCCTGGCGCACGGTTTCGGGATAGCGCACGAGCGCAGTGAGGGCAGCCTGCTCGTGCTCATCGACGAGGAGCCCGAGATTCGCGCGCGCAGCCGCCTCGTCGTAGCGATAGCCCTTCGCGGCGAGTTGCTTCATGACGCTCGAGACACGCGCGTGTGCGTACTGGATGTAGTAGACCGGGTTCTCGTTCGAGCGCGACTTCGCGAGCTCCAGGTCGAAGTCGAGCGGCTGGTCGTGGCTTCTCATCAGATAGAAGAAGCGGCAGGCGTCGGTGCCGACTTCCTCGCGCAGCTGGCGCAGGGTGACGAACTGGGCGTCCCGCTTGCCCATCGGGATCTTCTCCTCGCCGCGCCACAGGCTCACGAACTGGATGAGGATCACCTCGAGGCAGTCGGCTGGCTGCCCCATCGCGACGAGCCCGCCGCGCACGCGCGCGACGTAGCCATGGTGATCGGCACCGAGCACATCGACCAGGAGCTCGAAACCCCGTTCGCGCTTCTCGAGGTGATAGGCGATGTCGGAGGCGAAGTAGGTCTTCTCGCCATTCGCACGCACGACGACACGATCCTCGTCGTCGCCGAACTCGGTCGCGCGAAACCAGGTCGCGCCGTCCTTCTCATGGAGACGGCCCTGGCCGCGCAGCACTTCGAGCGCATGGTCGATCGCGCCACTCGTCGTGAGCGTGCGCTCGGAATACCAGCGGTCGAACACGACGCCGAAGTCGGCGAGGTCCGTTCTGATGTCGGCGAGCATGGCGTCGAGCGAGAAATCGAGCACACGGCGGAAGTCGACTTCGCCGAGGAGGGCGCGCATGCGCTCGATGATTGCGTCGACGTACTTGTCCTTGTCGCCGCCCGCGGGCTCATCGGGCGGCAACGCCGCGAGGACCGCAGCGGCGGGCTGCCGGAACACGTCGCCCGCGGCCGCCTGAAGTGCCCGCGCGAGCGCGCGCACGTAGTCGCCGCGATAGCCGTTCGACGGAAATTCGAGCGTCTCGCCGCAGGTTTCGAGGTAGCGCAGCCACACACTCACCGTGAGGATGTCCATCTGCCGGCCGGCGTCGTTGATGTAGTACTCGCGGTGTACGGCGTAACCGGTCGCCTCGAGGAGATTGCCGAGCGTGGCGCCGAAGGCGGCCTGGCGGCCCGTGCCGACATGCACCGGACCGGTCGGATTTGCCGACACGAATTCGAGGATCACCCTGCGTCCGCCTCCGGGCTCGGCGCTGCAGCCGTACTTCGCACCGGCCTCGAGCACGCGCCACAGCTCGTCGAGGTTGGCGGCAGCAAACAGGTGAAAATTGATGAAGCCGGCCCCGGCGATCTCCGCGCGGGAGACGAGCGCGCTCGCGGGCAGCGCAGCGATGATCTCCGCCGCGAGCTCGCGCGGATTGCGCCCGGCAGCCTTGGCGAGCCGCAGCGCCACGTTCGACGCGAAATCACCGTGCCTGGCATCGCGGGTGCGCTCCACCACGATCGCGGCAGGGTCCGTGGGCGGCAGACGCCCCCTTTCGCCGAGCTGGGTCAGGGCTGCGGCGAGCAGTTTCTCGAGTTCGGCTTTCAAGCCGCCATTTTAGCGGAACCCCGCTGTCAACCGGCAGGTCCCAGCTGCGTTGAGTTGATTTGCCAAACCCCCGGAGCTCTGCGATGAAACCGATCTTGATTGCCCTGACCCTGATAGCCACACCGCTCGCGGGTGCCGCCGGCACCCCCCCGGATGCGGGTTCCGACCACCCGATGAAGGATGACGCCTCCCTGATCCAGCGCCTCGACAAGGACGGCGACGGGCGTGTCTCGCGCAAGGAGGCGACTGATGCCGCCATCGAGCGTGCCGGGAGTCGTTTCGACCAGCTCGACACGAACAAGGACGGGTTCATCACGAAGGACGAGGTCAACGCCGCGCGCTCCTCGATGCGCGAGCGCATGAAGGAGCGCGCCGGCGAGCACTGGAAAGCCGCCGACAAGGACGGAGATGGCGCGATCTCGCGCGGTGAGGCCGAGGCCAGCATGCCGATGCTCTTCAGGCGCTTCGATCAGCTCGACGCCAACAAGGACGGCAAGATCACGCGCGACGAAATGCCGCAGGGCAAACGCATGGATGGCATGCGGCCCATGCCCTCAAAATAGTTCGAGCGGGTCCACGTCGAGCGCCCAGCGGACTCGCCGGGCGCTCGGCAGGTTCTCTGCCATCGGCAGCCACGCGTCCAGGTAGCGATGCAGTGCCGCGCGTTCGGTGCTTTCGACGAGCAGTTGCGCGTGATAGCGGTCGGCACGCCGCGCCATGACCGCAGGTGCCGGGCCGAGCAATCTGATGGCGCGCGGCGCTGCCATCATGCGCCGCACATCGCCGAGAAACTGGATCGCGTCCTGCAGCGAGCGCGCCGAAGCGCGCACCGCGGCGAGCCGCCCGAAGGGCGGCCAGCCGGCGTCGCGGCGCTCCGCGAGCGCAGTCTCGGCGAACCCCTCGTAACCGCGCGCCAGCAGGCTCGTGAGGAGCGGGTGCTCCGGATACTCGGTCTGGATGAGCACCTGGCCCGGGCGCGCGCCGCGCCCCGCGCGGCCTGCCACCTGCACGATCGTCTGCGCGAGGCGTTCGGCAGCGCGAAAATCCGTGCTGAAGAGTCCGTGGTCGGCGTTCAGCACGACCGCAAGCGTCACGTCCGGGAAATCGTGGCCCTTCGTCACCATCTGCGTGCCGACGAGGATGCGTGCCTCGCCCGAGGCGACGCGCGCCAGCACCGCGGTCAGTTCCTCGTCCCGGCGCACGACATCACGGTCGAGCCGCGCAAGCCCCGTATCGGGAAAAAGCGCCGCGAGCGTTTCCTCCACGCGCTCGGTGCCCTGTCCCACGGCGCGCACCTCGTAGCCGCACTTCGGGCAACGCGCGGGAAGGGCAGCGTCGGCTCCACAGTGGTGACACTTGAGGCGCGCGGCGCGCGCATGCACGGTGAGCCGTGCGTCGCAGGAATCGCAGCCTGCGATCCAGCCGCAGGCTGTGCACGCGAGCGTCGGCGCGTAGCCGCGGCGATTGAGATAGACGAGCACCTGGCCGCGCTCGTCGAGATGCCGGCGCATGGTTTCGACGACGAAGGTGGAAAGTCCGTTGCGCATGGCCTCGGCGCGCAGGTCGACGAGTGCGAGCCGCGGCGGCAACGCCACTCCGGTGCGCCGCGGCAACATCAGCCGCACATAGCGGTCCTGCTGTGCATTGTGCAGGCTCTCGAGCGAGGGCGTCGCCGAGCCGAGCACGATCGGTACGCCGGCGCGCTGTGCACGCATCACCGCGACGTCGCGCGCCGAGTAGCGAAAGCCGCCTTCGTGCTGCTTGAACGATGCATCGTGCTCCTCGTCGATCACGATGAGCCCGAGCCCTGCGAGCGGCGCGAACACTGCCGAGCGTGTGCCGAGCACGATACGCGCGTGACCGGACAAGGCATCGCGCCAGGCTGCGAGCCGCGTCGTGCCCGTGAGGGCGGAATGCAAGGTCGCCATCGGCACCGCAAAGCGCGCAGCGAAGCGGCCAACCAGCTGCGGCGTGAGGCCGATCTCAGGCACGAGCACGAGTGCGCGCTCGCCACGCGCGAGCACCCGTTCGACGAGCCGCAGATACACTTCCGTCTTGCCGCTGCCGGTGATGCCGTGGAGCAGGAAGGCGCCGAAGCAGCCCTGCCCCGCCTCGATCGCGTCGACCGCGGCTTCCTGCTCGGGCGTGAGGTGGAAGGGCGAGGGGCGCGCCGTGCCAAGGGCAGCATCCGCGCCGCATGTGTCCCGCGCCTCGTGCGTCGCGGCCCAGCCGCGCTTGACGAGCGCGTGCGCGGCGTCGCGTGCCCCGGCTCCCAGCGCCGCGAGCGCTTCGGCGTCAAGGCCGCCGTGTCCGATGAGCGCTGCCAGCACGACTCGCTGGCGCGGTGCGCGACGCAGCGCGCCCGCACGATGTGCCGCCGCGCCATCTGCGGTCGCAACCCACCGTTCGCGCAGGGCGCGCGCGGGCGCACCTTCGCGTGCGAGCTTCGGCAAGGCCGCGAACAGCACTTCACCGATCGGGTGGTGGTAATAGTCTGCGGCCCAGCGAAGCAGCGCGAGCAGCTCCGCGTCGAACACTGGTGCGGGATCGATGATGTCCTGAACGCGTTTCAGTTTCTCGCGCGGCAGGTCCGAGCTGGCGGCGAGCTCAAGCACGACACCGATGAGTTGACGACGACCGAACGGAATGCGCACGCGCACGCCGGGCTGCGGCTCGGCCTCGCCCGCGAGATAGTCGAAGGTCCTGCGCAGCGGCGTGTCCACCGCGACGCGTACCACTTTGAGCTTTGTGTTCAGAAAAAGCCGTGTGAAAACATGTACTTGCGATCTACGTCAACGAACCATCCGCGAGCGCGTTATCTTCCCTCATGGACGCTCTTGCGGCGTGGCCGCGCGCTTATAGCATGACCATTGCCCGAGGCGACGGCCACGACATGCACGATGCCACAGAGGCGCGCAGCGCCGCCTTCGATCAGTTTTTCGTCGCGGTCGAGCGCAAGGCGTTTCGCATCGCGCAGCTGGCGCTGCGACAGGAGGACGATGCGCTCGACGCCGTGCAGGATGCGATGCTGCAGCTCGTGCGCGCCTATGGAGCGCGACCCGCAGCGGAATGGAAACCCCTCTTCTATCGTATCCTCGAGAACCGTATCCGTGACGTACAGCGACGCCGCAAGGTGCGCGGGCGGGTCTTCGCCTGGTGGCCGACGCGCGGCCCCGATGCCCACGACGGTGGCGATGGCGATGGCGAGTTTGACCCCGCCGCCAATGCACCGAGCCCCGAGGCTGGCCCGCAGGTGCTCATGGAGACCGAGCAATCGATGGCATTGCTTGGCGAGTTCCTCGCGCAGCTGCCTGCGAGGCAGCGGCAGGCGTTTCTGCTGCGGAACTTCGAGGAACTCGATGTCGCCGGCACCGCGGCCGTGATGGGGTGCTCGGAAGGCAGCGTCAAGACTCATTACTCCCGCGCCGTGCATACCCTGCGCGCGCGGCTCGGCGCCGAAAACGGGGAGGCCGCGTCGTGACTGATTTCGAAAACCGCACTCGCGCTGCGCTCGAGGCGAGCGTCCTGCATCTCGACGGACGCGTGCGCTCGCGTCTCACGCGCGCGCGGCATGCCGCGCTCGACGAAGTACGACGTGCTCACCGCCGCCGCGCGATCTGGTGGTCACTCCTGCCGGTCGCGACCGTCGGCGCCGCGGCGGTGATTGCGATCGTGCTGTGGTCGCAGCAACCCGTGCCCACGGCGCAGGTGCCGACGGAGCCGGCGTCGACGTCGCAGTTCGCGTCAACATCGGGCGACGAGATCGATTTCCTCCTCGGCGAGGATCTCTTCGCGGACGCATTGCAGGCCGAGCCGGCGAGCTGAGAGCGGCGCGCGCCGCCCGCTGCCCGGCGCGCAACGGGCTGCGGGCTGCGGGCTGCGGGCCAGAAGCGCTGCTGAGTCGTGCACGTGCTTTCGGGTCGCCTGCCACACTTCCTGTGTCAGCTGCGCGACGTCAAGCGAGCACATGCCTCTGGCCCGGTGCGCGTCGCTCGCCGCCCGCCGCGCTTCTCCATCATCCGCGCCTTGCAGACCTCGACCGCTGGGACCTCAGCGACCTCCCGGCCTATCAACCGTCGCGAGTCGTCTCCGGAACGATCCGCATTGGCAAGGCCGAGTACTTGCGCACCGGCACGGTGATGGAGCAGTGAGCGGCGGAGTTCGCGAAGCACCATCCGCAGATCCGGTTTGAGCATTCCGGGGCATGGTCTCGCGACAGAGCTGGCGGATCTGGTCCAGCAACGTGGCTACACATTCGGCGAGTGGCAGGATGCGATGCTGGTGCGGCGGAGCTGTCCGCTGGAGATCGAGATGGCCACCGGTTCCTACGACGTGCTGGGCCCGTCAGTTGAACTCGTATCTCAGGTCGATCAGGCTGAGCGGGTCACGGTCTGACCTGTTTGCCATCACGCTGTGAACAACCTTGCTTGACCTTCTGCGTGCCTTCCTCTGTGCACCAGCTCAAGTTGATGATGTGCGGGCGTTTGACCCTACGCGGGTCGGCTCACGTTCTTCGGTCTCCGTTCGGCCAGTTGTGTCGCCCACTCGGGGCGCTACTTTGACCTGGGCCCCCGGCCCAACGACCCCACCCTTCCCTGAGCAGGGTGGGAGGCGTCCATACCACTTCCTATCCGCAAAGATCATATGGCATGGATATCTGCGATCGCAGACAGCCACTCACTGTCTCGGCATGGTTTGTGTGCGCTTGCTCTCGCCTCCCGTCGAGCAGTCGCTCCAGACGCTGACCTCGGCTTTTGCGCCCCGGTAGAGCTGGAACCAGTCGGGTCCGCGCGGATGCTGTGCGTCGGGCGAGGGTATCTGCGAGCGACTCCAGAGATCACGGGTCCAGGAGAATTCGTGCCGGATTTCGTGGCCGAACACCAGGGGCATCACCAATCTTTGCCCGAAGCCCATGACCGGCAGCGTGGTGTCGGGTTGGCTGTAGAGCTCACCACGGATCGGCTGCCTGCGCACATACCTGCTGGTGCGAGGCGTGGGGCCGCTCACCCGGTCGCCAGGGAACTCGTTGCGGAAGTCGATCTTGCCGTAGAGGCGGCATTCGCCCTGGCCGGCGTCGGCGAGGTGCCGGTTGCGCACGATCTCCACTCGCGCGATCGGCGGCACGTCGATCGAATGTGGAGCCGGCTTGGTGATCACCTCGTTGGGCAGGCATAGTGGCTCACGCCCGTACTGATGCGCCTCCTCGGCTCCGGTACAGCCCGGCGAGTAGGCGGTCGATTTCATGGTGTCAGCCGCCGACTCGAGACTCTTGCGCAGCAGTTTCTTGCAGGGACCAATGCATGGAACACCGGTCTGCGAGGCAACGGCACTTGCGGCAAATGTCACCGCAGAGTCCAGCCCCTCATCGAGCAACTGGTTGAAATTCGGCATCGAGGGCGGGATGCCGAGCGCAAGCATGCCGGCGTCAGCCGCGGCATTGGCGACCGTGCGACAGGTGCTGGCTGCAGCCTTGCCGGCAACGCCGATGATGTTGCAGGCTTGGGTGACCTCGAGGATCGTGTTGACCACCGTGGCCTTCAGATCGTTGTAGGCACCCGCGACCCAGTCGAAGGCATCCTTGATGCCGTTCGCGGCCCACTTGAGGAAGTCGCCGAAGGATTCGATTGGTGTGCCGGCACCGCGGTAGGCTTTGGGGCAGATCTCCGCGCCGAGCGGAAAGCGCTTTTCGATCGGGGTCGCGATCTCATTCCCCGGGGGGGCATAGCGCGGCAGATCGAGTCCCTGGCGGGTCTTCTTGTAGCCGGTGACGACCACGCAGCCCCAGCGGTTCGGATCGAAGAAATCGGCAGGCGTGAAATCGATGAGCTTCACACTGTAGAGATTCGGCGTCCGTCTCACCGGCACCGGGGGCGGCAGCTTCAACTCCGGCCCGGCGGGCATCCTGCCGGAGTAATAGACCCGGATGACATTCGAGGGCGCGCCGGCGACGGCTTTCGCGCCGGTGGTCGGGAGCGGCAATACGCGCACGTAGAGACTG
Source organism: Pseudomonadota bacterium (assembly GCA_963204795.1). GTDB lineage: Bacteria > Pseudomonadota > Gammaproteobacteria > Steroidobacterales > Steroidobacteraceae > CADEFQ01. The sequence continues at coordinate 38,828 of CAUJHX010000243.1, forward strand.
TCGACCGAGCGGCGCCCGAGCAACTTCCTGAAGTCGCCGGCGAAATAGCCGCGCTTGCCGTTGCCTTCGCCATCGGCAAGGAGCCCAGAGGGATTGAAGTCGCCGCGCTTGCCACCAGCGAAGGCGGGAAAGGGCTCCGTTGCGATCTGCCAGCGGACCGCGCCGGCTCCGGCGACGTTCTCGAGGTTCCAGTAGAAGGTGTAGAGGGCTTCGCGATCCTTCGGTCTCGCCTGATAGCTGTCGCTGACTGCGATGTCGCCGCTCATCCAGTACACCTTGGCGTCCATTGGTACCGCACTTACAGGTTTGGCGATGAATGCCGACGGCGGGGCGGAGATTGCGACCGATGCGGCAATCGCGAAGCTCGCGACAGCAAGCACGGAAGCGGACAAGCAGCTCAGAAGTCTCATGACTTGCTCCCTCAGGTGTTGGCCGGCCCGTCGGCATCAAGGTTCTTCCCTGATTCTGCGGACACTACCATCTCCTCTTCGCCAAGCCGTAATGCTGTACCCTCGGCCCGAAGGTTCATTGACATGCCGGGGGAGGGAGAGATGAACAAGCTCGTTGCGTTGCTTTGTGCTGCGATCGTGATGATGGTCTCCAGCGCGAGTCCGGCGGTGGCCCGGAATCCGTCGGGAGTTCAGGCGGACGAAGCCGTCGTCGATAATTGTTCCGTGCGAAGCGTCGCAGCTTTCGTGGACCGCGTGCATGTTCTCTGTGTGCCCGAGGCAATCTGGCGTCCCGGACGGGACCAGGCGTTGAAGAGTGGTGCGATCCGCTATTTCGCCGTGCAATACAGCGCGTCGACAAGTGCCATGGCATTGGCTGTCTTGAGCGTGGCGCATTTCGCATCGCAGCGGCAGCTGACCGTGACTGTCACCTACCGTACGGATCCGAAGGAGAATCCTCCCGGGTGCCTTGTGGGCGATTGTCGGCGGATCACCGGGATCATGGTGAATTGACGCAGAGCAGGCCGCCACCGACACCCCGACACGTCGCCATGAGTTGGGCGCGCAGGCTCAAGCGGGGTGTTCGGTTTCGAGATCAAGGCGTGCGCCCGCTGTGGCGGGTAGCTTGCGATCATTGCGAGCCCGAGGAGCCAGAGATGATCGCGAAGATCCTCGTGCATCTGGAGAAGATGGCTCCTGATCGGCTCCAGGCCGAACTACCGCTCGCTGCGCGCTGCGGGCCAGAAGCGCTGCTGAGTCGTGCACGTGCTTTCGGGTCGCCTGCCACACCTCCTGTGTCAGCTGCGCGACGTCAAGCGAGCACACGCCTCTGGCCCGTGGCCCGGTGTGCGTCGCTCGCCGCCCGTAGCGCGTCGCCCGCCGCGCTATGCGCGCCCGCCGCGCTATGCGCGCCCGGCGGCAAGCTCGCTTCCCGCGCGCACCACATCGGCAAGCGTGCGGCAGCCGAGCTTCTCCATCATCCGCGCCTTGTAGACCTCGACCGTGCGGGGGCTGATCTCGAGCTGTTGCGCGATCTCGCGAAGCTGGCAGCCCTGCGCGAGCAGGCGCAGCACGTCCCGTTCGCGTGGCGTCAGGCGCCCGAGGCGCTCGGCCGCCGCTGCCCTGGCGTGCGTCACGGTGTGCTGCTCGGCGTCGATGCGGATCGCATTGCCGAGGACGTCCATCAACACGGCATCGTCGACCGGCTTTTCGAGGAAGTCGACCGCGCCATTCTTGAGCGCCGCGCGCGCAGTCGCGACGTCGCCATGTGCCGTGAGCACGATCACGGGAAGCAAGATGCCGCGCGCCTTCAATTCGGCCTGCAACTCGAGCCCCGACATGCCCGGCATCTGCAGGTCCGCAAGCAGGCAGCCGCGCCACTCGCTTCGATAGGTCTCGAGGAAATGTTCGGCCGATGCAAACACCTGGGCCCGCAGCCCCCGTAGCGAGATGAGCAGGCTCAGCGCGTCGCGGATCGCGGCGTCGTCATCGACTACAAAGACGGTGGCGTCACTCACGTTTCGCCCGCAAGTGGCAATCGCAGCTCGAACCTCGCCCCGTTCCCATTGCCTGCCTCCCGGAATTCGAGTTCGCCGCCCTGCGCGCGCAGCAGCGAACGGCTGATCGCGAGCCCGAGCCCCATGCCGCCCGGCTTGGTCGTGACGAAGGGTTCAAAGACGCGCGCAGCGATGTCCGTCGCGACGCCAGGACCGGTGTCGGCGACCGCAAGGTGCACATGGCCGTCGCGCTGTTCGGCGCTGATCTCGATGCGCTTCACGGCGTTGTCCGCGGCAGTCATCGCATCGATTGCGTTCGCGACGAGATTGTGAAGCACGATCTCGAGTTGCGTCGGGTCAGCGGAGATCGCGGGCAATACCGCGCTCACGTTGCAGGTGAGCTCCACGCCCGCGCGGCGCAGTCGCTCCTGGAACGCGCCGCACACGCTGCTGCACAGCGTCGCGAGCGAGAGTGGCGCGCGCGCCATCTGCCCCGTGCTGTAGAAATCGCGCAGTCTTCGCAGCACCGCGGACGCGCGTATCGCCTCGCTCGCAGCCTTGCCGAGCGTTTCGGGCAGGCGCGTGTCGCGTTCCTCACCGGGCGTCGCGAGGATCTCGGCAGCGCGCAGATAGGATACGAGCGCCGTGATCGGCTGATTCAACTCGTGCGTGAGCGCCGAGGCCATTTCTCCAGCCGTCGCAAACCGCATCGCGCGCGCGAGCGCCTCGTCGCGTTCGCGCAGTTGCGCCTGCGCGCGCAACCGTTCGCTGACGGTGGCGCCGAGGATCAGCGCCGTGAGGTTGAGCGTCAGCATCAGGAATTGCAGTTCGAAGAGCGGCGGTGCCGCGCCCACGTCCTTGACCATGAATGCGAGCCCGATCTGGATCGCGAGCGCGCCCACGACGGCGCCGACCACGCCCCAGCGCAGCGCGATCCAGATCATCGGCACGAAGAGAGGATAGAAGAACCGCAGCGCCTGATCCGCGAGCACCACGAAAATGATCCACATCGTGAAGCCCAGCACCACGAACTGCAGCAGCACTTCGCTGCGGCGCGCGCGCAGCGCAGCGAGGCCCTTGCGCCACGACGGTGCCCACATGAGCAGCGGCGTGAGCGTGAGCACGCCATTGAAGTCGCCGACCCAGTAGCGCCCCACGCCGCCGAGCGCCACGTCTCCGGGCAGGGCGCCCATCGCGAACATGATCGCGATGAATCCCGCGCCTACAAAGAGCGTTGCGCCGAGACAGGCAGCGACGAAGCGCGCGGCGTCCACGGGCGTCGAGACGAGCGAGGCGCGGCCCTTGCGACGCAGGACGGCAGCGAGCCCCGTGTAGGCGATTGCGATCCAGATCGAGGTCGCAATCGCCGCGACACTACCCGCAGGGACGTCGCGTACGACGACCTCCGAGAGCAACGCCGCGAGCGCCACGGCCGCTGCCCCACGCGGGCCCTGCCAGATCAGGAACGCGAGGGCGAGTCCGGTCTGGGGGTTCCAGGGCGTGATGCCAAGCTGCAGAACCGGCTGCAGGTAGCTGAGCCAGTCGACGAGGACGTATGCAACGATGAACAGCGCGGAATCGAGGAGATAGCCAGCGCCGGGCAGGGGGTACGCCCGGCGCCGACTGGAACCGGGACTTCCCGATGGACGGGGACCCGATTCCTCACTCTCGCGAGGAGAAAGGTTAGGGAGTGGCTCACCCGGCTGCAATTCGGCGCCCCCCGTAAGGGCTTGCCCGTATGCGTTCGCCATTTCATGACTCGCCATGCTCAGGGCGTCGCCAGCGCCTCGGCCCGTTGCGCAGCTTCCTGCGCCGCGATGTTGCGGCCACGCGCGCGCAGGGCGTCGGCGATCAGTCGCCAGGCACTCGACTGTTCGCGTGGGGCGCCGGCGGCCAGCGCGAGAGCGCGTCGACCCATGTTTTCCGCCTGTGGTGCGTCTCCGCTCGCGAGCCTCATCCTGCCCATCTCTATCCAGACGAGCGGGTTGTCGGGTTCGATGCGCAGCGCGCGCTCGAGTGTCGCGGCGGCGGCGTCGAAGTCGCCGCTCGCTGTGGCGCCGCGCGCCTGCGTGACGAGCGCGCCGGTCGCGGTACCCAGTCGGTACGATTTCGGCGCCGGCGCCGGTACGGGTGTCGGAACCGGAGTCGGTGCCGGCTGGGGTGTCGCAACATCGGGCGGAATCGACTGACTCGATCCGGGGGGTGGCTGTGGCAAGGGCTGGTACGGCGGAGTGACGCACGCAGCGAGCGCGAGTGTCACGGCGACGGCAAACAGGGGACCGACTCGGTGCGCCATCAGCGCATGATGCCACGGAGCCAGTCGACGATGCCGGGCGGCGGCGCGCAGCCGGCCATGAAGGGCGTCTGCGTGCCCCGCGGCACTGCGACAATGACCTCATCCTGCGAGCAGCCGGTCGTGACGCGCAGGCCGGACGGGTAATCGATCGCCATGTCCTCGAGCGATTCGGGCATCGGAGGCTGCCACGAGTTCGTATCGAGCGCCGACATGATCTTCTGCCAGACGATCAGCGAACCGCTCGAACCCGTGACACCGGTCGGACGATTGTCGTCGTAACCGATCCATACGACGGCGAGGTGACTGCCGGAGAAGCCTGCGAACCAGCCGTCGCGCAGGTCGGAGGAACTGCCGGTCTTGCCCGCGACGATGAGTCCGCGCGGCAGTCGCGCCGCCGCCGCGCGTCCAGTGCCGCGCGAGATCACGTAGGTCATCATGCGATCGACCTGGTACACCGCATCGGGCGCGGCAACGGGCGCGATCCTCACCGGGTAGGCGCCTATGCGCTCACCCCGCGCGCTGACGACGGTGCGCACCGCGCGCAGGGGCACGTGGAAGCCGCCGTTGGCGAGCCCGTTGTAAAGCTGCGCGACGCTGATGGGCGGCAGATCCACGGCGCCGAGGAGCAGCGAGGGCAACGGCGGTGGTGCCGTCTCGAGGCCAAAGCGCGTGAACATCTGCGCAACCCTCGGCACGCCGACGTCGAGGCCGAGGTGCACCGTCGCGAGATTGAGCGATTCGCTGAGCGCACGCACCATCGACACCGGGCCGTTCCAGTCGCGCGAGAAATTCTGCGGGCGCCAGACCTTGCTCTTCGAGAGTGGCACTTCGATGGGTGTGTCATCGAGCACACTCGTCGCGTTCCAGCGACCCGTCTCGATGGCCGCGAGATACACGAAGGGCTTGACGAGCGAGCCGATCGGGCGCGCACCGGCAAGCGCGCGGTTGAAGCCGTCGAAGCTGACGTTTCGTCCGCCGACCATCGCGATCACTTCGCCGCTCTGCGGCAGCGTCACGACCGTGGCGCCTTCGAGCCCTGCCTTGCCAGCGGGCGGCTTGCGTGTCCGGTCGAGGCGCGCCAGTTCACCCTCGAGTGCCCGCTCGGCCGCGAGCTGCGCCCGCGGATCAAAGCTCGTGAAGACGCTGAGGCCCGCTTCGGTGAGGTCCTCTTCCTTGTAGTCGCGACGCAAGGTCTGGCGGACGAAATCGAGATAGGCCGGGTAGTAACCGCCCGAGGGTCGTGCAGCGACGCCGAGCGGCCTGGCGGCCGCGGCGGCCGCTTCTGCCTCAGTCACGACCCTTTGCTGCGCGAGGATGCGCAGCACGAGATCACGGCGCTTGCGCGCGCGTTCGGGGTATCTGCGCGGATCGTAGTAAGGAGGCCCGCGCACGATCGCGACGAGCAGCGCAACTTCCGGCAGATCGAGTTCCTCGAGTGGCTTGCCGAACCAGAACTGGCTTGCGAGGCCGAAACCGTGGATCGCGCGATCCCCCTGCTGCCCGAGGTAGATCTCGTTGATGTAGGCGGTCATCAGGTCGCGCTTGTCGTAGCGTGCCTCGAGCGCGAGCGCCATCATCGCCTCCTCGAGTTTGCGACCGAGCGTGCGGCGGCCGTCGAGGAAGTAGCTCTTCACGAGTTGCTGCGTCAGCGTGCTGCCGCCCTGTTCGACTTTGCCGGCGCGCAGGTTGACCCACATCGCGCGTGCGATCGCCGCGGTGTCGACGCCATGGTGCGTGTCGAACTTGCGGTCCTCCACCGCCTTGATCGCCGCGGGCAGGAGCGGCGGCACTTCATCGGGCGTGAGGACGATGCGGTCCTCGCCGTGGATCGGAAAGATGCTGCCGATCAGGAGCGGGTCGAGCCGGAAGATCGGGATATCGGCATTTCCCGCATCGCGCAGACTCGCGATCGCGCCACCCTCGATCGTGATGGCGACGATTCTGGCCGGGCGCTCCTCGTCCGCGAAGCGCGCCGCACGCACGGCGATCTCGAAGCGCCCGCGGCGGCGCCGGTAAGTGCCTGGGCGTGTGAGCTCCGTCGCGTCGCGATAGTGCAGCCGCGTGAGCTCGGCGATCAGGTCGTCCGACGAGAACGGCAGGCCGGCGTACAGCTCGAGCGGCGCGGCATAGACCTTGGCAGGCAGTGTCCAGCGCCGGCCCTCGAACTGGCGTGCAACCTGTCGATCGTAATAGAGGAGCGCCACTGCGAATGCGAGCACCACGGCCGCGGCGAGCGCGCCGGCCGCAACGACGGCCCTCCGCAGGAGCTTCCTTGTGCGTGCCTTCATCCAGACAATGTTAATGAAAGCCGGG
>CAUJHX010000244.1 GCA_963204795.1 Pseudomonadota bacterium
GGCCCGGAGTGGCTGAACCAGAACGCACGTGAATCCCGCAGGTAGGGCTGCCAGCGAGGCAGCGTGCCGCCGTTCGGGTCGCCGGTACGCGCGAAATTTGTCCAGTAATCGATCATGAGGCTGGACTGGGCTTCGTCGGCCGGTGTTATGTTCTCGAGGATCCGACGCAGGCTCGAAAACACGAAAGGGACGTCCGTCGCGTGGCCAGCCCCGTTGGCCAGATGTCTGCGCGCCTCGGTCACATAATCGAAGACGTAGAGATACGTGGGGGCTCCGCCCGCCGATGAGAGGCGGGCGATATGGCGGGCGGGCTCCACGAAGGGAAAGTCGCTGACGAAGTTGTAGTTGCACGCTTCGTGGCTGCCGTAAAGGGCGTCCAGCCGCTCGCGCGGAGCGCCAAGAAGATCGACGAACCGGTCGACCATGCGGTCCCGCAAATCGGCCGGAACTTCGCCCAGTTCATTGCTGGTGCAACCGATGATGAGCGGTACGCGCGCGTGCCGACCCGCCTGAAACGCCTGTTCCGCGGGGCCCCTGACCAGCTCGCCGTCGAACATCGGACCGGAATAGGTGTCGTGCTCCATGTTCACGAGCGTCAGCTCGCCGCGCAGCACGTCCGGGGGAATGGCACGCAGGGCTTCGGGACTGGCATTGGGCAGTCCAGCCTCGCGTGCAAAGCACTCGCCGATTGCCGCGGCGGACGGTCGGTGTGTCACGGTGTTCAGAGAGGGCCATCGGTCGCGTCCGCCGGAGGACTGGGCGATGGCGCGATGGAAGAGGCCGTGTGCTTCCGTGATCGCCATCAGTTGCAGGACCGATGTACCACCGGCGGATTCGCCGAAAATCGTGACATTCTTCGGGTCGCCACCGAAGGCTGCGATGTTGCGCTGTACCCAACGCAATGCCGCGATCTGATCCATCAGCCCGTAATTGCCAATAGCCTCACCACGCTGTGCGACACAGAGTGCAGGGTGGGCGAAGAAGCCAAGGCGACCCAGGCGGTAGTTGAAGGTGACGACAGCCACTCCACGGCGGGCCAGCGCGCCGCCATCGAGCATGGGCTGGCTCGAGGAACCCATCACGAAGCCGCCGCCATGGATCCAGACCATCACCGGCAGCGCTGCGCGCGCACGTGCCGCCGGGCGCCACACGTTGATGAAGAGGCAGTCCTCGCTGACGGGACCATCCGAGGCCGTGTTGTCCCACGCAGGCCGGTTCTGCACGCAATCCGCGCCGAATTCAGTTGCCTCGCGCGATCCGCTCCAGGGCGCCGGGCGTTGCGGCGGACGCCAGCGCAAGGCGCCGACCGGCGCGGCGGCGTAGGGAATGCCGAGAAAACGCTCTACTTCACCATCGCTGGCGCCGACCAGAGTCCCGGTCTCGATGCGCACTTTGGGCGCGGCCAGACGGAAGTCCCCGGGTGTACTGGAATCCGGTGCGCTGCGATCCGACGGAGAGCGGTGTTGCCCGTTCTCGTTCCCCATTCTGTCTCCTCGTTTATTGACCCGGCCTGCCCCGGGGCTTCGAGCGGTGTGTGGCCTGCACCGCTTCGGCATCTGGATTGTCATATAGCAGGTATTCCTGCACGCGAGAATCTCGGGTGCGATGTCGCGCCTCGCGTCCGGGGCGGCCTCTTGACCTTGAACCTTGCTTCAAGGTGGAGGATAGGGTTATGGCAGGAACCACCGCCCGACTGAAGATCGCCGGCATGGACTGCGGCAGCTGCGCCCTGACGATCGAGGACGGCATCCGCAAGCTTCCCGGCGTGCGCGCCGTCAGCGTCGACTTCACCACCGAGTCGATGCAAGTCGAAGGCGAGGTGTCGCTCGCGCTCATCGAGCAGCGCCTCGGCCAGCTTGGCTTTCGGGTGCAATCGGCGCAGGCGCCCGGGGCGGTCAGCGCGCCGCCGCCGGTCGAGCGGCGCGGATTCGGGGGCTTCCTGCAGTTCCTCTGGAGTCAGCCGCGGCTGAGAACGGCCTCCATCGTGGCGATCGTGGTGCTCGGCGCGGCGGTTGCAGCGTGGTGGACGCCTGATGGAGGTCTTGCCCGCAGCTTGTCGCTCGTCTTCCTTGCCGGCGTGCTCCTGACCGGACTGCCGGTGTTCGCAAAGGGCCTGCGCGCACTCGTCTTCAGCCGCCGGATCACCATCGATCTGCTGATGGCTATCGCGACACTCGGCGCGCTCGCGATCGACGCGGGCGGCGAAGCCGTGACCGTGATTCTCCTCTACACTCTCGGCGAGGCGCTCGAGGCCTACAGCGCCGATCGGGCGCGCGATTCCCTGCGCAGCCTGCTCGCCCTGCAGCCCGAGGTGGCAACGGTAATGCGGCCCCACGCGGTACCCTCTCACGAGGGCGCCTGCGGTCACGATCATGAGCACGGGCACGGGCACACAGCGGACCACGGTGCCGCGCACTATCACCACGAGACGGTGCCCGCCGCAGAAGTCGCGATCGGTGCGCGCGTACTCGTGCGTCCCGGCGAGCGGGTTCCAGTCGATGGCCGGGTGCTTGCTGGAGAGACCAGCGTCAACGAGGCGGCGGTCACCGGCGAGAGCGTTCCGGTCACGCGGCGCGAGGGCGACGCCGTGCTCGCCGGCACCGTGAACGGCGAAGGCGCGATCGAGATCGAAGCGACGCGCGCGGCGGGTGATTCAACGATCGCGCGCATCGCGCGGCTCGTCGAGGAGGCACGGGCCGCGCGCTCGCCGGCCGAGCGCTTCATCGACCGCTTCGCGCGCTGGTACACACCCGCCGTGGTGCTGCTCGCCGCGTTGCTCGTCATGGTTCCCGTGTTCGCCTTCGGCCAGCCG
>CAUJHX010000245.1 GCA_963204795.1 Pseudomonadota bacterium
TCGACGATCGCTGGATCGTGCAGGAAATGCTGTCCGAAGCGCTTGCGCGCACGTGCCGTCATGGCCTGGCTTCAGTGTCGCCGGCCGGCCATTTCAATGGCGAGTGCGAGCGCGGCCTCGAGGCTGCCCGCGTCGGCGCGGCCAGTGCCGGCAAGATCGAGCGCCGTGCCGTGATCCACGGAGGTGCGGATGAAAGGCAGGCCGAGCGTCACGTTGACCGCACGGCCGAAGCCTGCGTGCTTGAGCACGGGCAGACCCTGGTCGTGGTACATCGCGAGCACGGCATCGAAGCCCGCGAGCTGCGCGGGCACGAACGCGGTGTCGGCAGGGACGGGACCTGTGACGTCAAGACCACGCGCGCGCGCGTCTGCGAGCGCCGGCGCGATCACCTCGATTTCCTCGCGGCCGAGGTGGCCGGCTTCGCCGGCGTGCGGATTGAGGCCGCAAACGAGGATGCGCGGGCGCGCAAGACCGAACAGTCGCGCGAGATCGATCGCGAGCACGTCGAGCACTTCGCGCAGCAACGCGTCGGTAATCGACGCGCTGACGGCGCGCAGTGGCAGGTGAGTCGTGGCGAGAGCAACCCGGAGGCCGCCCGCGACGAGCAGCATTACCGGCCGCGCGACACCGCAGTGCGCGGCGAGATACTCGGTGTGGCCGGTGAACGCGATGCCCGCATCGTTGATGACGCTTTTCTGCACGGGCGCCGTGACGATGGCGTCGAACTCGTGCGTGATGGCGCCACTCATGGCAGCGTCGAGCAGCGTGAGCACGTACGAAGCGTTGCGCGGATCGGGATGGCCGGGACGGACCGGAGCCGCAAGTGCCGTGTGCGCCACGCGCAGCTCACCGGGCGCGTGTGCGCGGACCTCTGCGCGTGTGTACTCATGCAGGGTGAGCGCGTCGCCGCTGACCCGGGCCCGCTCCGCGAGCAACATGCGGTCGCCCAGACAGACGAGCTCGCAGGGCCACGCGGTACGCGCCGCGACGGCGCAGAGCTCGGGGCCCACGCCTGCAGGCTCACCCGATGTGAGGGCGATGCGGGGCAGGCGCATCACGCCGCTACATCTTGATTTCGACGAAGGCTTCGTCGCGCAGGCGGCGCAGCCACAGTTCGGTTTCCTCCTCGGCCTTGCTCTCGCGCAGCGCCGCGTAGGCGCGCTGACGCTTCATCTCCGCGCTGTTGTCGATCTCGCGGCGGCCAAGCAGCTGCACGATGTGCCAGCCGAACTGCGTGTGGAACGGCTGGCTGATCTCCCCCTCCTTGAGCGAGGCGAGCTGCGCCTCGAACTCCGGCACGAAGGTGCCCGGGTTGGTCCAGCCGAGGTCGCCGCCTTCCGCGGCCGAGCCCGGATCCTCGGACAGGGTCGATGCGAGACCGGCGAAATCCTCGCCCTTCAGGATGCGATCACGCGCCGCACTGAGGCGTTGCTCGACGGTTGCGTCGTCCTGCAATTCGTTGGTCTTGATGAGGATGTGCCGCGCGTGCACCTGCTGCACCATCGACGGTCCGTCGTCGTTCCTCACTTCGTTCACGCGCACGAGGTGATAGCCGCTCGGCGTGCGGATGATGTCACTCACCTCGCCCGCCTTCAGTTTGACGACCGCATCGGCGAGCACCGTGGGCAGCTCCGTGCCCTTGCGCCAGCCGAGCACGCCGCCTTCGAGTGCGGTCTGGCTGTTCGAATATGCAACTGCAAGTTTCGCGAATTCTTCGCCCGCGACGGCGCGCCGGTGCACATCCTCGGCGCGCTCTTCCGCGGCGGCGAGCTGCTCGGGAGTAGCCGACTGCGGCACCGCAATCAGGATGTGGGAAATGTTGTATGAGATCGCTTCAGACGGCGCGTTCTTCTGGCGCTCGAGGTACTGGTCGAGTTCGCGCGGCGAAATGAGGATGCGCGAGACGACGTCGCGCTGGCGCAGCATGCTGAGCGTGATTTCCTTGCGCAGGTTGTCGCGGTAGCTTGCGTAGTCGATACCCTGGCTCGCCAGCGCCTGCGGCAGTTGCGAGAGCGCAATGCCATTGCGTCGCGCGACGTCCTGCAGCGCGCCGTTCACCATCTCGTCGGTGATCCTGAGGCCGGCGCGATTCGCGCGCTGCATCTGCACCTCCTGTGTGACGAGTCGTTCGAGCACCTGCTGGCGCAGCACATTCTCCGGCGGCAGTTCGAGGCCCTGCTGACGCAGGCGCGAGCTGATCAGCTGCACCTGCTCATCGAGTTCGCTTTTCAGCACGACGCCGTCATTGACGATGGCGGCGACGCCGTCGATGAGTTCACCGCCCGCGGACAGTTCGCGCGTCTGCGCATGGGCAGCGCCGGTGGCGCACAGCGCGAGCAGCGCCGCGATGATCGGTCGGGACATTGATTTTCCGTGTTGCGTCAAAGGCTTGGGCTGGCCGGTGAGTATCCCCGAATTGCGTCCTCGAGGAAAGCCAGGGCAGATGATCCGACACTCGCGAGCCCGCTGAGTTCCAGCTGCAGGTAGATGCCCGTGTCACGCTCGCCGGTGCGGCTGCTCACGAAGCGGCGGCCCACGGCCCGGAAGCGCCAGCAGCAGGAGCGGTACTCGAAGCCCGCGAACTGGTCGAGCGATTCGTTGTCATGCAGCGAATAGACGTAGCGTCCGAAGAGGCTCCAGCGTTTTGCCACTGGCCATGCGAATGAGGTTTCGGCCTGATCAATCCGCTCGCGCTGGTAGCGGTAGCCGACATTCACGACACTCGTCGCCGCGGGGCGGTACTGCAGCTGCACCTGCATGCGTTCGCGCTCGGCCTCGGCAGGATTCCACTGCACGCCGAGGTTGGCCGTCCAGTCGCGCAGCGCGGTGAGCGCCACCTGGGCGATGAGGTCCGATGTGTCGCGTTCGTTGATGGCCTCACCCGGCAGCGCGACGCGCGGGGTGCCGAAGTAAACCGTCTGACCGATCGTGGCGGCGAGCAGCTGGCGCCCGCTGTCTGCATCGAGGATGCGGCTCGTCACGCCCACGCTCGCCTGGTTTGCATCGCCGACACGATCGCCACCGACGTAGCGATTGGTACGAAAGAGCTGCACGAGATTGAGGTCGGGGACCGCCGTATCGAAGACCGGCAGGTCATCCTGGTTGCGGTAGGGCGTGTAGACATAGAGCACACGCGGCTCGAGTGTGAGGCGCCGCTGCCCGCGCGAGCCCATCGGCCCCTCGAAGACAAGGCCGGCATCGAGGCTCGCGGTCGGCAGGCTCCGATGCGGCGTCTGGTTCGTGCCGGGTGCCGTGTCGGCGAGTGAATATCCGGTCGCGCGCCAGCTGATGCCGGGCCGGACGAAATATCCCGCGCCCTGCCAGTCGAGGCCAATGTGCGGCGCAGTGTCATAGCGCCAGCCGGTGACACCGGCGTTGCGCTCGAAATTGACGACCTCGGCGTCAAAACCATAGTTCAGCTGCAGGGCGCGTCCGACGCTGAAATCGGCACTCGCGTAAAGTTGCGGCAGCATCGAGTAGGGGCGGTCGATGTCCGCCACGTCGACGTCGATCGTCTGGAAATCCTGGAACGCGCCACGCAGCCGCCAGTGCGCGTCGCGATAGGTCAGCTCGGCCGTGCGCGCGACAAACGCAACGCTCGTGCCTTCGGGGCCCTGACCGAAGTCCTCGAAGTACTGCGTGTCGCTCACGTTCGCGGCATCGAGCGAGAAGCGCCAGCCCGCGGGCAGCTCGGTGCGGTTGCCGAGATGAACGAAACTGCGATCGCCGTCGAAGAGGCGATCGTCAGGCAGCCAGGAAAGGTCGAGCTTGCCGCGGCTCGTGCGCGTGAGCCAGCGGAAATCGCCCGCGACGTCGACGCCGCGGCGCGCGAAGATCACCGGTTCGAAGCTGAGGTCGTAATTCGGCGCGATGTTCCAGTAATACGGCACCGACAGCTGTGCGCCGCCCCGCGTGGAATAGCCGGCGCCCGGAAAAAGAAAGCCACTCTTGCGCTCCGTGCCGAGCGGAAATGAAATCCAGGGCGAGTAGAAGATCGGCAGGCCCTTGAACTCGACTCTCGTGCCACGGCCGACCCCGTTCCTGCGTGTGGTATCGAGGTCGATGCGGTCCGCCCGCAGCTGCCATGCCCGATCGGTCAGGGGGCAGGTGGTGAAAGTCACGTCCTCGAGCCGCGCGTTGCCTTCTTTATCGAGTGACATCGATTTCGCGGTACCACGTGCGGGACGCGAAGGCACCTCGAACTGTGCGCCCTCGAACTGCGCTCCTCCGGTCGCCGAATAGCGACCGGAGTGCCCATGCACGATGAGCAGCGGGTCGCGATACTCGACGTTGCCGTCCACGGCAAGCTTGCCGGCCTGCGCGTCGTATTGCACCCGATCGGCCTTGATCTCGCGATCGCCCTGCTTCACCTGCACGTTGCCCGTGAGTACGGCATCGCCGTTGACGCCGAGCGCGGCTTCGTCACTCGATACACCGATCGGTGCCCGCGAGAGCTCGGCCGGGCTCTGCACCGTGACCACGGGTTGTGACAAGTGACCGCTTGCCTCGAGCGCCCCGAAGCACAGGGGCGGCTCGGGGTCGGCCGCGCGCAATACCGCCGGCAGCAGCAGCGCGCCGAGCGCGAGCACGATCATCCGGTCGGGGCAGGGGGGAAGCATGTGCGGCGCCATTATAATGAGCCAATGGTGCGTCGTGACGTAATGAGCGAACTGACTCCGTGGGGAGAAGGTTGGCCTATTGCACGCTGCACTTCTCCAGCGGGTGCGAGTCCCGCTCCGGTAAGCATCGGTGCGCCGGATAGCAGGCCCCAGTCATGAAGGG
>CAUJHX010000246.1 GCA_963204795.1 Pseudomonadota bacterium
CCACCCTGCAATCAACCTCAAGGAGATCCAAACAGAAAATACGCTACACTTATCCACAAGCCGCCCTATGACGGACGGCTATAGCCCCTGGTCAAAATTCAACGCGCACAGGTGGTCAGTTTTAAACGCGCGCCGACACTCTGCGACCGTGCCGATCGTCTCGCGCACTATGGTGCCCAGCACGACCAGATCGCATCCCGCGCGGCTCATGCGCGCGACTTGGGACGAGAAGTCGGTTGCGCCGCGCTTGTAGGAGGTTTTCTCGATCAACTGCATGCTTATGGTCTTCAGTCCGTCCTCGGCGCCCTTCAGGTGCTCATCGCCGAAATCGTCGTCCTGATAGATGATGCAGGGCTTCTTGATATTCTTCTGCTTGACCACCAGCGGGATCGCCTGGCGAACCTGGTCGTAGTAGGGAGCAAAGGAGGCAAATTTCAGGCGGTGCGGCGGATCGAACATTTGCCGCGCCGGGCTGAACGGGAAGAGACTCAACACGTTGTGCTCGAACAGCAATGGCATCACCGCGACGTTGTTCGGCGTTCCAATCTGCCCAAGCAGCAGGAAGATCTTGTCCTGCTCGAGCAGCTTGTGCGCGGCGAGAATGGCGCGTTTAGGATCATAGCCATGGTCCTCGACCAGAAACTTGATCTTGCGGCCGTGGACGCCGCCCTTCTCGTTGAGCTCGTCGAACCGCATCTGCATGCCGTTGCGACTCGACTTGCCGAGCGCCGCGATCGGCCCAGACAGATCCTGGATGGTGCCGATGACGACCTCGTTCTTGGACACCCCTTGGGTTTGGGCAGCTACGGGGCCGTGGGCTAGCGCGACGGTCGCTGCGACCGCCAACAATTTCCAGTGCATATCTCCTCCTATTAATGGTTTAACATCGAACTAGCGGTTAAGCTCATGCTTGTCCCGAATACATCGTCTCGATTAACGCAGCGTACTTCTGGTAGACGAACTTGCGCTTCAGCTTCATCGTCGGCGTCAGTTCCTCGTCCTCCGCCGTCAGCTGCGTCTCGATGAGGCGGAAATCCTTGATCTGCTCGACCCGCGCGAACTTGGCGTTTACCCGCGCCACCTCGCGGCGGATCAGTTCCTGCACCTCGGGAGCGCGCGTGAGGCTCGCGTAGTTTGAATAGGGTACATCGTGGTCCTGCGCGTACTTCTCGACGTTCTCGTGATCGATCATCACCAGCGCCGTAACGTAGGGTCGTCGGTCGCCGATCAGTACGGCGTCGGTGATGTAGGGCGAGAACTTCAGCTCGTTTTCCAGCTCACTCGGTGTGATGTTCTTGCCACCGGCCGTGATGATGATGTCCTTCATTCTGTCGGTGATGGTTACATAACCGTCGTCGCTGATTCTCCCAACGTCGCCCGTGTGCAGCCAACCGTCGGCATCGATGGTTTCGGCGGTCTTGTCGGGCAGGTTGAGGTAGCCCATGAAGACGAAGTCACCACGCAGCAGCAGCTCACCCTCTGCGGAGAGGCGGACTTCGACGCCCTCGAGCGGCTTGCCGATGGTGCCTAGGCGCATCGCCGCGGGCGGGTTCAGCGTGCCCATCGCGGTGCTCTCGGTCTGCCCCCAGCCCTCCAGCATCGGCACGCCCAGCGCGAGGTACCAGCGGATGAGGTCCGGCGCAATGGGTGCCGAGCCCGTCATCAGGAAGCGGCAGCGGTGAATGCCAATCAGCTTCCTGAGGTTGTCGATCGCCAGCCAGCGCGCCAGCCGGTAGCGCAGCTTGAGGAGAGGCGGCACCGGGCGCCCCGCCAGCACATGGTCGGCGACGGCATGGCCTTGGGCGATCGCCCAGTGATACAGCCACTGGTGGGGCCGCACCGCCTCAGACAATGCGATCACAACGGCGGAATAGAATTTCTCCCAGACACGCGGCACGGCGAGCATCACTGTCGGGCTGATCTCGCGGACGTTCTCGGGTACTGTTTCGGGATTCTCGACAAAATTGAGCACCGTGCCGGTGTACATAGCGAAATAGGCCCCGAATTGGCGTTCAACGATGTGGCAGAGGGGCAGGAACGCCATGCGGGTGTCGCGCTCGTTCTGGGCGACGGCCTTGTTGAGCACCGGCCACTGCGTGACCAGGTTTCGGTGGCTGAGCATGGCACCCTTGGGCTTGCCCGTCGTGCCAGAGGTGTACACCAAGATGGCGAGGTCGCCAGGGGCACGGGCATCCAGCCTGCGCTCGAACTCGCCGGGATGACTGCAGTCGTATTCACGGCCCAGCTCGCGCAACGCGTCCAGACTGATCGCCTGCGGATCGGAGAAGCGGCCCAGCCCGTCGAGGTCGATGATCACGATCTTGGTGAGCGCCGGCAGGCGATTGCGGATCTCGAGGATTTTGTCGAGCTGCTCGTCGTCTTCCACGAATACCATGCGTGTGCGCGAATCGCTGCATAAGTATTCGCATTGGGCCGCGGCGTCGGTGGGATAGATGCCTGAGGTCACCAGGCCGGAGCACAACGCACCGAGGTCGGCGAACAGCCACTCTTTGCGTGTGTTGGAGAGGATCGAGACGACATCGCCGGGCTGCAGCCCCAGCGCCGCCAGCCCCATGGCGGTCTCTCGCACGGCGGCGCCGAACTCGCGCCACGTTACCTCGCGCCATATGCCGAGGTGCTTCTGGCGCAGGGCGATCTTGTCGCCGCGCGCCTGCACGGCGTTCCAGAAGGCCGCCGGCACCGTGTCGCCGGGGATGGCGGAAGTGATTATGGGCTGGAGTTCGGAGAGTTTCCAAAGCATGCGGTTCAGCGCCAAGTCTTCTTTTTCTTCCAGCGGCGCTCGCCGCGGATTCCGGTTTCCCGCATGCCGAGGTAGAACTCCTTGATGTCCTCCTTGGCGCGTAGCCGCTCGCAGCTGTCGTCGGCGACGATCCGGCCGTTCTCCAGGACATAGCCGTGGTCGGCCACGTTGAGGGCGAGATTGGCGTTCTGCTCGACCAGCAGGATCGTCGTGCCGCGCTCCCGGTTCACCCGCACGATGATCTCGAAGATCTCGATGGTCAGCTTCGGCGACAAGCCCAGGCTGGGTTCGTCGAGCAGGATCAGGGAAGGCGAGGCCATCATCGCGCGGGCGATCGCCAGCATCTGCTGCTGGCCCCCCGAGAGCAGCTGCGCCGGCTGGGCACAACGCTCTTTAAGGATCGGTAAATAATCGAAGACGGCCTCCAGGTCGCGCGGGACCTCGGTGCGGTTCTTACGCGTGTAGGCGCCCATCAACAGATTGTCGCGTACCGAAAGGAGGGGGAAGACGTCGCGCCCCTCCGGCACGTGGGAGATGCCGTAGCGGACGATGGCGGCGGGGTCGATTCCGGTGATGTCGTGCGCGCCATATTCGATCTTCCCCCGCGACGGCACGACCATGCCGGAGATGGTCTTGAGGATGGTCGACTTGCCGGCCCCGTTGGAGCCGAGCACGGCAACGATCATCCCGGGCGGCACCTGCAGGCTGACGCCGCGGATGGCCTTGACCGGCCCGTAGGCACTCTCGACGTTGGAGAGCTTCAGAGTCGATCCGGTCATGGCAGGTGCCTGCGCAGCAAGGAGATGTCATTGCCCTTGCCGAGATAGGCTTCGATCACGCCTGGGTGAACCTTGACGTCGTCGGGCGAACCCAACGCCACGAACTCACCGTAGTTCATGGCGAGCACCCGATCTGAGACCCGCGAGACCAGCGACATGTCGTGCTCGACCATCAGGATGGCGATGCCCAACTCCTCCCGGATGTCGTCGATCCAGAACGCCAGGTCGTTGGTCTCCTCGGGATTGAGGCCGGAGGACGGCTCGTCGAGCAGCAGCAGCCGCGGCTCGATGCAGAGCGCACGGGCGAGCTCGACCACCTTTCGGATGCCGTAGGGAAGCCCAGCGATGACCAAGTCGCGGTAGTGCTGCAGATCGAGGAACTCTATGACCTCCTCGACTTTCTCGCGCGCTGCACGTTCGGCCTCGCGGACGGACGGGGTGAAGAATAGGTGCTGCCAGAAATTGCCCTGCCGGCGGGTGTGGCGGCCGATGAGCAGGTTCTGCAGGACAGTGGCGTGCTCGAACAACTCGATGTTCTGAAAGGTGCGGGCGATGCCAAGCCCCGCCACGGCATCGGGCTTCATGCCCGTGATGCAATAGCCGTCGAAGTTGATATTGCCCGCTGTCTGCTGGTAGATCCGGCTGATGATGTTGAGCACGGTGGTCTTGCCGGCACCGTTGGGCCCGATGAGCGTGAACACCTCGCGGCGTCGTACGTCGAAGCTGATGTTGCTCACGGCCGTGATCCCGCCGAAGCGCACGCTCAGGTTTTCCACGGACAGGAGGGGTGGCGTGCTCATCGGCCTACGTCAGTCGTTCGGTCTTCTGGAAGCGCCGCTGGCGCTTCAGCAGGTTTTTGCGGTACAACGGCGCCAGCTCGAACCAAGTGCGAATTTTCACCCAGCGTCCGTAGATGCCCGTCGGCTCGAACAACACGAAGGCGATCAGCACCAGTCCGTAGAGCACGGACTGCAGGCCGACAGTCTGGCCGATGGCGGGCGGCAGGTAGTCCTTGCTCAGCGCTATGACCTGTGGCGTGAGGATTAGGAACAGGGCGCCGAAGAACGCCCCGTGGATTGAACCCAGCCCTCCGATCATGACGATCAGCAGCAGGTCGATTGACTGCACGATGCCGAACTGGTCCGGCGTGATGAACCGGAGCATGTGTGCGGAGAGCGCACCGCCAAGGCCGGCGAGGGATGCCGAGACGGCGAAGGACAGCGTCTTGTAGTACGCAAGGGTAACGCCCATGCTCTGCGCGGAGACCTCGGAGTCGCGAATCGCGACAAAGGCGCGCCCGGTAGGCGAGCGCAGCAAGTTGAGCACGCCGAGCGTGGTCAGGACCGTGAGCGCGAAGCAGATATAGTAGAAGACGATGGGAGAGCCGGTTTTCCAGCCGAACAGATTGATCATGCCCACCGCCATGCCGCGGTTGCCACCGGTGACGCTTTCCCAGCGCACGATCACTTCCTGGACAATGAACGCGAAGGCCAAGGTGGCGATGGCGAGATAAAGGCCGCGTACACGCAGGGCAGGCAGTCCCACCACGGCGCCGACGGCGGCGGAGCTTACCATTGAGGCCGCCAGCGCGAAGGGGAATGGCCACCCCTGGGCGGTCAGCACGCCCTGCATGTAGGCCCCCACGCCCATGAAGGCGGCATGGCCGATAGAGAAAAGGCCGGTGAATCCCGACAGCAGCATCAGGCCAAGGCCGACGATGCCGTAGATCATCGTCATGGTTATCAGGGAAGACCAGTACACCGGCAGGACGAAAGGCGCCACCGATAAAGCCGCCAGGAGCAGGCCGTACCAGAACACATAGCCGGAATGCCGGGCCAGCCGGATGTCCTGGTCGTACGAAGTCTTGAATATGAAACGCATTGATCGATTCCGTCGCTAGACTTTTTTGCGGACCTCGCCGCCGAAAAGGCCGTTCGGTCTCACCATCAGCATGATCAGCACGACGACGTAGGCCGCGACGTCCTTGAAGCCCTCCGGTAGCAGGTAGCCGGCGAGGGATTCGATGACGCCGATGGTCACGCCGCCCACCACTGCGCCGGGCAGGCTCGCCATACCGCCGACCACCGCCGCCGGGAAGGCCTTGAGGCCGATGAAGCCCATGTTGCTGTCGATCATCACGATGGGCGCCAGCAACAACCCGGCGATGGCAGCAACGCCGGCTGCCATACCCCACACCAGCCCGTTGAGCCGGCGCACCGGAATGCCCATGTAGTAAGCGGCCGACTGGCTCTGCGATGCGGCCTGCATGGCTACGCCGATGCGGGTGAAGCGGAACATCAGGTAAAGCATCAGACACAACGCGGCTGTGACGGCCGGCACCACGAGGCGCTCCATGCCGATGATCAGGCCGCCGATGGCGACGCTCTGGTCGCGGTAGGGGACGGGCAGCACCTGCAACTCGGTGCCCAGCTCCGGGATCATCATCACCGCCCCGCGGGCAACGTAGCCGATGCCCAGGGTCAGCATGACGATCGAGAAGGCCGGCTCGCCGAGGATCGGGCTGATCGCGACGCGCTCGACGAGGAAGCCGAACGCCATCATCGCGAGCAGGGTGGCCGGCACGGCCAGCCAGTAGGGAATGCCGAGCACGGTAATCAGGACCAAGCCGAGGAAGGCACCGAGCATCATCAGTTCGCCCTGAACGAAGCTGACGGTCTCGGTGGCCTTGTAGATGAGGACGAAGCCGATGGCAATGAGGCCATAGATGCAGCCTTGCGCAATGCCATTAATCACCTGCTGCAGGAAGTGCACGCGTTCCCCCTCGGTGTTCGCGCCAGGCGCGAGTGGTGTCAATCAGTTATGCGAGTTGCAGCCCCCATTGGCATTGTGTAATGCATCATTCCGCGCAGAAGGCGCCGAACCGGCACTCTGATGGACTCGGATTAATGCTAACTACCGATCGGTAGTCTGTCAACTGGGGTGGGTGGCAGTGGGGTGGGTGGCAGTGTGTTGCGGGTGGCAGTTGGGGTGGGCGGCAGACGACTGCCGCAGAGGAGATCAGCGGGCGGAGAAAGCGCGCCGCTTACCAGGCGGCACGACCCGCAAAGCATCGGGCGGGAGCTTCTCAGCGAACGACGAGCTAAGCATGCGCGCGTACATCACACTCATCGCCTCGGCAACCTGCTCGTTCGTCCATACGCCGCTCGGGTCGAACCACTTCGTGATCCAGGCGAGGCCGCCGGTGATCATGAAGGAAGCAAGTTTGGGATCGCAGGGATCGATTGTCCCGTCCTTGACCCCGGACGCGATCCAACCACGCAATTTGTGGTCGAGCGCGCTACGGGCGGCGAGGATTTCCTCGGCCTGTCTGTGATCGAGTGCGCCGTCTTCGAGAATGATGAAGGTCACAGCGGGGGATCGCGTTATGGCGGTCACGTAATTGAAGATCATTCTGCGGATCTTGTCGAGCCAGGTCTTCTCGGATGCAGCCTGATCGATCGCCAACCTCGCCGCCTCGATTGAGCGCAGGTGGATTTGGTAAAGCAACTCCCGCTTGTCGGAAAAATAATTGTAGAGAGAGGCTTTCCTGATCCCAAGGTCGCTCGCGAGATCGCTAAGTGAAGTCCCATGGTAGCCGTATTTGTTGAACCAGCGCGCCGCTGTTTCATACAGTACTTGCTCCTTTAGTTCCCGCTTCGCTGGACTACCGAGGACTCGTTTTGCCTGCGAGAGGGGCTTGGCAGCGCGGCTTGCGGTACGATCCTTTGGTCTTGCTGATTTCACTGTGGTATTCATCTTGCGATGGGCCATGACATGCACCAGTATCGAAAGGTAACAAATTCTCCAGGGTCCGGAAAGATTGCCACGTCTTCCAGCTTGCTGGGGTAGCATTCATTTTCCAACAAGGGTCTTGACCGTGCCAGACCGCAATCCCGCCCGCCTGACGGTGCCACTGTCCGAGGAGGAAATCGACGAGCTCGACGATTTCCTGATGCCGGATGCCGTTTCCGACGAAGCGATGATGCTGGACCAGCTCGACGGCTACCTCACCGCGATCATCATTGGGCCGGCCACGCTCAGAATGCAGGACTGGCTGCCGGGCATCTGGGGGCCAGGAGAGGAAAATGCCCCCAATTCGAGACCCTGGAGCAGGCCCAGCGCATCCCCGACTTGATTGCCCGACACATGAACGGCATCGTCTGGAGTTTCCAGGACGACCCGGACGCCTTCGAGCCGCTGTTCAACATCACCACCTACGGTGACGATAGCAGGGAATACCTGGACGCCGAAATGTGGGCCCATGGGTTCATGCAGGGCATTGCCAGGCAGCGCATGCGGCGGAAGGCGCTGCGGAAGGCGGGCTTCTCGGCCACCGTCTCGCCGCGCGCGTTGGCGAGCTTGGCCGCCATCGAAGTGTCCTTGGCCCAGGAGGGCAGCAGGCCCCACTTGACCTGCGCGGCTTCCAGCCGCGCCTCGGGTTCGCGCCAGGGATGGCGGATGATCAGGATGTCCTGCGTCGGCGCGATGTTGTAGCGCGGCGCCATCTCCGGCACGGCGTCCACGCCGAAGTGGCGCATGATCTCAGTTGGAGGTGCCTTGAGGGCGAAGCGGCCGCACATTACGAGATCCTCGGGATGTCGTTCCAGCGCGTGGTGTAGCAGGGCGACATCATGCCGCGGCGCATGCGCCAGTGCGGGTCGACGCCCTCGGCGGCGAGGCGCAGCGTGCCGCGGCCCCAGTAGGCGTTGACGCGGTCCATCACGCGCATTAGCGCCGGGTTGCCGCGGTCGGTGTCGAAGAGCGCCGCCTGCGTGTGCCGCGCGTCGGTCAGGTCCATCAGCATCACCCCCGCTTTCTGGTAAGCATACCCCGGCTTGAACAGGCGGCGCAGGCCCGCGAGCGCCGCGCGCACGAGCAGGCGCGTGTCGTCGGCGGGTTCAATCAGCGGCACGGTGAGGCCGCGCTGGTACTGCGGGTGGCCTTCCTTGAAGGGGTTGGTGCGGATGTAGACCTGCACGGCGCCGGCGAGCGAGCCCTGCCGCCGCAGCTTCTCGGCGGCGCGGCCGACGTAGGTGGCGACGGCCTCTTCCAGCCCGGCGAGGTCGTACACATAGGCGCCGAAGGCGCGCGAGCTCATGATCTGCTGCTTGGCCGGGGCCGCCTCCTCGAGGTCGATGCAGGGCGTGCCGTTCAGTTCCGCCACGGTGCGCTCGAGCACCACGGAGAACTCGCGCCGCAGCCATTTCGGGTCGGCGTCGCGCAGGGCCTTCACGTTGTCCAGCCCGAGGGCCTTCAGGCGCGGCGTGCCGCGATGGCCGACGCCCCACACCTCGCCGACGTCGATGCCGGCCAGCAGTTCATCCAGCGCGGCGGGCGAGAGCGCGGTGAGGTCGCAGACGCCGCCGAACGCGGGCCGCTTCTTGGCCACAAAGTTGGCGAGCTTGGCCAGGGTCTTGGTGGCGCCGAAGCCGACGCAGACGGGCAGGCCGAGCCACTGCCGCACCTGCGCGCGGATGCGCTGGCCGCATGCGGAGAGATCGGTGTGCGCGAAGCCGTCCATGCCGAGGAAGCACTCGTCGATGCTGTAGACCTCCTGCTCGGGCGAGTAGCGGCCGAGCACGGCCATCATGCGTGCGCTCATGTCGCCGTAGAGCGAGTAGTTCGACGACCTGGCGACGATGCCGTGCTGCCGCGCGAGGTCGCGCAGCTGGAACCAGGGCACGCCCATCTTCACGCCGAGGGCCTTCACCTCCTGGCTGCGCGCGACGACGCAGCCATCGTTGTTGGAGAGCACGACGACGGGGCGGCCTTCGAGCTTCGGGTCGAAGACGCGCTCGCAGGAGACGTAGAAGTTGTTGCCGTCGATGAGGGCGAACATCGCCCGCTCCCGCTTACCGGACGCTGCGGATGATGTTCGTCACGACGCCCCACACCGCCAGCTCCTGGCCGTCCTTCAGATCGATGGGGGCGTAGGCGGGGTTCTCGGCGAGCAGGCGCACGCGGGCGCCGCGCCGCCACAGGCGCTTGACGGTGAGCTCGCCGTCGACCACCGCGACGACGATGTCGCCGTGGCCGGCCTCGAGCGCGC
>CAUJHX010000247.1 GCA_963204795.1 Pseudomonadota bacterium
CCATGCGATGCGTACGCGCAGATCAGGATATCGCACTGCTGGGTACGGGTCGGCATGCCGGTCGAAGGGCCGACACGTTGCACGTCGAAGATCACTGCCGGTATCTCGGCGTAATACGCCAGCCCGAAGAACTCGCTCATCAGCGAAATGCCCGGACCCGAGGTCGCGGTGAACGCGCGCGCGCCATTCCATGAGGCGCCCAGCACCATGCCGATCGCTGCGAGCTCATCCTCAGCCTGGATGAAGGCGAAGTTCTTGCGACCCGTCGCTGCATCAACGCGCCACTTCTCGCAGAAGCTCTTGTAAGCGTCCATTACCGAGGTTGACGGCGTGATGGGATACCACGCGCCGACAGTGGCGCCGGCAAACATCGCACCGAGGCCCGCGGCCGTGTTGCCGTCGATCAGGAGATGGCCGCCGGTCTTGTCCATTGGCGCGCAGCGCAGCGGCAGCGGACAGGCAAAATGCTGCTTTGCATAATCGTAACCGAGCTGGATCGCCTTCATGTTGCTGTCGACCAGCTGCGGCTTCTTCGCGTAAGTTTCGGCGAGGAGCTCGCGCATGCGCGCAAGATCGATGTCGAGCAGCGCTGCGAGCACGCCCGCGTAGCAGATGTTCTTCATCAGGATGCGCGTGCGCACGCCGTTGAAGTTCTCGTTGCAGAGCTTCGCGAGCGGCACGCCGATCACCGTCATGTCCTCGCGCGTGAAGAGCGCCGGCCGCGGCCAGGTCGAGTCGTAGATCAGCCAGCCGCCGGTGCCGACCTCACGCACGTCCTTGTTGTAGGTCTCGGCGTTCATCGCAACCATGATGTCGACCCGCCCGGAGCGGGCGACGTGACCGTCCTTTGTCACGCGGATCTCGTACCAGGTCGGCAGGCCCTGGATATTGGACGGGAAATAGTTCTTCCCCATGACGGGGATACCGCTGCGGAAAATCGCCTTCATCAGCAAGGTGTTGGCACTGGCGGAGCCCGTGCCGTTCACCGTTGCGATCTTGATGACGAAATCGTTTACGCGATCTTGGGCAGGGACGGCTGGCATGTTGGCGGCTGATCCTCGGCGTGCGGCCATTTCACGAACGACTTCTGCATGTCCCAGGCGGCCGTCGGGCAGCGCTCCGCGCACAGCCCGCAGTGCACGCAGAGGTCTTCATCCTTGACCATCACGCGGCCGGTCTGCTTGAGTGGCACCGAGACGTAGAGCGGCTGCTCGAGATTCCTTGCCGGTGCGCGCAGACGTGTGCGCAGATCGGCTTCCTCACCGTCCGCGGTGATCGTCAGGCAATCGGTCGGGCAGATATCGATGCAGGCGTCGCACTCGATGCAGAGCTTCGCCTCGAACACGGTCTGGATGTCGCAATTGAGACAGCGCTGCACCTCGGCTGCAGCCTGCTCGGCCGTGAAGCCGAGCTCGACCTCGATATTGAGCTTCTTGAAGCGTTCCTTGAGCGACACCTGCGGCACCAGCCGCCGCTCGACCGGGTTGTAGTCGTTCGCGTAGGACCACTCGTGCATGCCCATCTTGCGGCTCTGCAGATTGATGCCGGGCGCGAGACGCTCGGTCACCGGTTCGCCCTGGCAATGGCGGTGAATCGAGATCGCGGCCTGGTGGCCGTGCTCGACCGCCCAGATGATGTTCTTCGGACCGAAGGCCGCGTCGCCGCCGAAGTAGACACCCGGCCGCGTGGACTGGAAGGTCTGCGTGTCGACCTTCGGTACGCTCCACTTGTCGAACTCGATGCCGAGGTCGCGCTCGATCCACGGGAACGCGTTTTCCTGGCCAATCGCGAGGATCACATCGTCCGCAGCGAAGAATTCCTCGCCGCTGATACGCTCGGCCGTGATACGACCCTGCGCGTCGAGGTCATACTCCATGACATCGAACAGCATGCCCTTCAGCTTGCCGCCCTCGATCACGAACTGCTTCGGCGAGCGGTTCACGATGATCTCGACATTCTCCTCCTCCGCGTCCTCGAGCTCCCAGTCGGAAGCCTTGAAGAACTGGCGCGGCTTGCGCGCCATCACCTTCACGTGCTGCGCGCCGAGGCGCAGCGAGGTACGGCAGCAGTCCATCGCGGTGTTGCCGACGCCGATGATCAGCACCTCGCGGCCGATCTGCTTCACGTGTTCGAACGCGACCGACCCGAGCCAGTCGATGCCGATGTGGATGTTCGCCGCGCCCTCCTGCCGGCCCGGAAGCTTCAGCTCCTTGCCTTTGGGCGCGCCCGAACCGACGAACACGGCGTCAAAACCGCCGCGTTCGAGCAGCTCCTTCATGCTCTTCACGGGATGCCCGAGCTTGAGATCGGCCCCCATGCCGACGATCACGCCAATCTCCTCGTCGAGGATCGACTGTGGCAGGCGGAAGGAGGGAATGTTCGAGCGCATCAGCCCGCCCGGCTCGCCGAGCTGCTCGAAGATCGTCACGCGATAACCGAGCGGCAACAGGTCGTTCGCCACCGTAAGACTCACGGGACCGGCGCCGATGCAGGCCACGTGCTTGCCGTTCTTCACGGCCGGAATCTTCGGCAGGCGGTCGGCGTACTCGTCCTTGTGATCCGACGCGACGCGCTTCAGGCGACAGATCGCGACCGGCTTGTCTTCCACGCGACCGCGGCGACACGCGGGCTCGCAGGGGCGATCGCAGACGCGCCCGAGAATGCCCGGGAACACGTTCGCCTCACGGTTGACCATGTAGGCATCGGTGAAGCGACCCTGGGCGATCAGCCGGATGTATTCGGGAACGTCAGTATGTGCCGGGCAGGCCCATTGGCAATCGACAACACGATGGTAGTAATCGGGGTGGGACGTGTCTGTAGGAGGCATTTCGACGGACGGAACAACGACGCCGGGATCGGCGGGCCGCTGCGGGAGTATACGGCAATGGCCGGCGGGCAACAGCGCCGCCGCCGGGCGGCCGCGCGGCGCGCCAGGGGCAGCGCGCGACGGGCTGCGAGCTGCGGGCCGCGAGCTGCGGGCCAGAAGCGTTGGTCTTGCACGCTGCCGGGAGTTGTTTCGCGTCGTCCAATGCCGCGGCTTCGTGACGGCAACATTGCTGACGGACAAAGTCAGCGCCTCTGGCCCGGAGCCCGTCGCCCATCGCGCGCTGCCCCTGGCGCGCCGCCCGTGGCCCTCCGCGCGGGGCCCTTCGCTCCAGGCGCCCCGCTGCGCGATACTGTCGGCACCATGTCTACGCTCACCTGCACACTCATCCGCCTGCGCACCAGGTCCCGCCTCCTGACTGTCGATTTCGACGATGGGCGCAGTTTCGATCTGCCGTTCGAATACTTGCGCGTAAATTCCCCGTCCGCGGAGGTTCAGGGGCATGGTCGGGGCCAGCGCGTCACAGTCTCGGGCAAGGAAAACGTGGTCATCAAGGCAGTTGAGCCGGTCGGCCATTACGCCGTACGCCTCATCTTCGATGATGGCCACGATTCAGGGCTCTACACGTGGAAGTATCTCCACGAGCTGGGCCGCCAGCGCGAGGCCGCCTCGGGAGCAACATAGAAAAAGGCCGGACACCCTGCGATGCCCGGCCTTCAGACCCCCGTTTCAACAGCCCTTCCGGGCTCGAACGTGGCGCGGATTGTCAGCGAAGTTTTGCCGGCTTGTAAAGACGAGCGGAGTACGCCACGGTGGCCGACCGTTCTGTGGGGCAGACTGCCGCGCTAGAATGCCTGTTCACACGAGGTTTACTTGAGCCAGCCCTCTCCGGACACGAGCACCGACTTCGGCTATGAGCGCGTTCGCCGCGAAGACAAGGCACGGCGGGTACGCGGTGTATTCGATTCGGTTGCCGACAATTACGACCTGATGAACGACCTGATGTCGGGCGGAGTGCATCGGCTCTGGAAGCGTTTTGCCCTGTCGCTTACCGGCCTGCGCCCCGGTCAGGTCGCGCTCGACGTCGCAGGCGGCACCGGCGATATCGCGCTCGGGCTCGCAAGACAGGTCGGCACGCAAGGCCTCGTTGTCTTGACGGATATCAATGCCGCGATGCTCGCCCACGGTCGCGACCACCTGATCGACGCCGGCCATGTTCGCGGCGTCGAGTTCGTGCAGGCGAACGCCGAGCAGCTGCCATTCGCCGACGGCAGCTTTCATTGCGTCACGATCGCATTCGGCCTGCGCAATGTCACCGACAAGCAGAAGGCACTCGCCTCCATGCGTCGCGTGCTGAAGCCCGGCGGCCAGTTGATCGTGCTCGAGTTCTCGAAGCCGGCGGATGCCCTGCGGCCGATCTACGATGCGTACTCGTTTCGCCTGTTGCCCCTCCTCGGCAGGCTCGTCGCCAGGGACGAGGCGAGCTATCGCTATCTCGCCGAGTCGATCCGCATGCATCCCGACCAGGAAACGCTCGTCGCGATGATGCGCGAGGCAGGCCTCGAGGATTGCCGCTATCACAATCTCACGGGTGGCATCGTCGCGGTGCATCGCGGTTACCGGTACTGACGCCGCCGATGTTCACCGAAGCCGCCGAGCGCCTGCTCAACCGCAACCTGCCCCGTTCGCCCCGCGCCCGCACACTGTGCGGGGAGCTTGCCGGACGGAGTGTCGCGCTCACGATCGAGGGCCTGGCGCTGCGATTCGTGCTCGGCAGCGATGGGGACCGGCTGTCGCTTGGGCGCGAAACTTCGCCGTCACACGACCCCGCGTCCGCCGACGCGGAATTCCGCGGCACGCCGCTCAACCTGCTCGCGCTGGCGGGCCCCGACGCCGAGGGCGTCATCCGGCGTGGTGACGTGCGCGTCGAAGGAGACGCAGAGGCCGCGCAGCGCTTCCGTGAGCTTCTGCACCTGCTGCGTCCCGACATCGAGGAGGAGATGTCGCGGCTCCTGGGCGATGCGGCAGCGCACCGGCTCGGGAGGCTCGGATCCGGATTCCTCGAGTTTGGCCGGCGCTTCGCCTCGACCGGCACGCGCAATGTCGCAGAGTACTTCGCGCACGAGCGTGCCGATCTCGTGCCACGCGCCGAAGCCGATGCATTCTTTGCTGACGTGGACCGCACACGCGAGGACCTCGATCGGCTTGCCGCGCGCATCGCGATCATCTCGTCCGGGGGGCCATTGTGAATCTGCGCGTACTTGCGCGGCTGATCGGGATCCAGCGCGTGCTCGTGCGACACGGACTCGACGATCTCGTGCGCGCCACGCACCTTTACCGGCCACTCCGGTATCTTGCGCTCGCCTCGCCCTGGACCTGGTTTCAGCGTCGCCACGGCGCCTCGCGCGGCGAGCGTGTGCGGCTTGCACTCGAGGAACTCGGGCCGATCTTCGTCAAGTTCGGTCAGGCCGTCTCGACCCGTCGCGACCTGTTGCCGCTCGACATCGCCGACGAACTCGCGAAGCTGCAGGACCGCGTGCCGCCGTTCCCCGGCGCGATCGCGCGCGCAACAGCGGAGAAGGCCTACGGCAAGCCGCTCTCTGCCGTGTTCGGCGCGTTCGACGAGACACCGCTCGCAGCCGCTTCGATCGCCCAGGTGCATGTCGCACGCCTCATCGATGGCCGGGAAGTCGTCGTCAAGGTACTGCGACCGGGCATGCGCGAGGTCATCGAACGCGATCTCGAGGTACTCGACGCGCTCGCCGCCCTCGCCGCACGCTGGTGGCCGGGCAGCGCACGGCTGCGCCCCGTCGAAGTAGTGCAGGAATACAGGAAGACGATCCTCGATGAGCTCGATCTCATGCGCGAGGCGGCCAACGCCGCCCAGCTGAAGCGCAATTTCGCAGACTCCCGGCTCCTGTACGTGCCAGAGGTCCATTGGGATCTGTGCCGCATCGATGTGATGGTGATGGAGCGCATCCACGGTATCCAGATCAGTGACATGGCGCAATTGCGCGCGCAGGGCACCGATATCCGCGCGCTTGCGGTCAACGGCGTCGAGATCTTCTTCACGCAGGTGTTCCGGCACAACTTCTTTCACGCCGACATGCACCCCGGCAACATCTTCGTGCTCGTCGATGACCCTGCGCACCCGCGCTACGCGGCGATCGACTTTGGCATCGTCGGCACGCTCGACCCGCGCGACCAGCACTATCTCGCCGAGAATTTCCTCGCGGTGTTCGATCGCAACTACCGGCGCGTCGCGGAACTGCACCACGAATCGGGCTGGGTGCCACCCACCACGCGCGTCGACGAGATGGAATCGGCCGTGCGCACGGTGTGCGAGCCGATCTTCCAGAAGCCGCTCAAGGACATCTCCTTCGGCACCGTGCTGCTGCGTCTCTTCGAGATCTCGCGGCGCTTCGACATGCGGATCCAGCCGCAGCTGATCCTCTTGCAGAAGACGCTGCTCAACATCGAAGGGCTCGGGCGCGAGCTCTACCCCGACCTCGACGTGTTTCAGACCGCGAGCCCGATTCTCCGGCAATGGATGCGCGAGCGCGTCAGCGGCCGCCGCCTCATCGGCGACTTGCGTACGCAGCTGCCCGAACTCATGACTGCGCTGCGCGGCCTGCCGCCCCTCGTGAAAGGCGCGGTACAGCGTGCGCAGGACGGGCAATGGCGCCTGCAGGTCGAGACGGACGGCATCGAGGCGCTGCGCGAGACGATCCGCGAGACGCAGCGGCGCCGTGACTCGATGCTGCTCGTCGCCGCGGTGCTTCTCGGCGGCATCGTCTGGCTCGCCGTCGGGCGAGACCCCGCCTGGCCAGGCTGGGCGCTCGTCGCGGCGGCCTCGGTGGGTGCATTCTTCGCTCGCCGCTGATGGGGGAGGATGCGCTACACGCGGGTCTCGATCCACACCCCGAGCGCACGGGCGCACAACTCGCCGTCTTCGTCGAAGAGCGCCGTGCCGACCACATGCTTGCGGCCACTCGCACCCAACCGCCAGCCGATCACGACACAGGGCTCATCGATGTGCACGCGCCGATCCACATGCACGGTGAATTCGCCGAGCATCATCCTGCGATCGACCCGCGCCGCGAAATAGCCGGGACAGTCGAGTGCGGCCGACATGAACTCGCCCGCAACCTTGCCATCCCCGCCCGCGAGAGTCGCATCCGGCACCCACGGCGCAGCCACGAGACTGTCGCCCCAGGGCCCAGCGAAGATACGCAGCCCGTCACCGCGCTCGCGCTGCGTGCCGCAGACAAAGCAGCCCGGGAAGTCGTGCCGATGGAAACCCGCGAAGTGCCGTGAGGCTTCGAGCGCGACATCGTAGGGCGGCGGCGGCGGCGGCGCCGGCAAGCCGCCATCCATCGCGCGCGCCTCGGCAATGACCGTGCCTTCGTGTGACATGCGCAGGATTGCGCCATCGCGCTGTACGATCAAGGGTTCATCGAGCGGTGGCGGCGCGAGGAGCCGCACGGTCACGGGGCCGGCAGAATACGCCGACACGAGGCCGGCAAAGTAGCCGCCGTTCGCGGAGGTGTCCGGGCCGCGAAAGCGATTCGCGACGGTGATGACTTCGACCTCGTTCATATGCCGCCTTGCCCTTCTGCGGGGCGGTCCCCCGGACGCGGAATCTACCGCGCCGCGGCCGTCCACGCCATGCGCCAGAGCCCCCAGCCCGAGAAGGCACCCACCAGCGAGCCCAGTGCGAGCAGCAACAGCGACCCGTGCAGTGCCGGTACTGCAACCCCCATCGTCGCGGCGGCGATCATGATCGCGACGAAGGCCTGCACCGAGGAGACGGCGCCGCGCGTATCCGGGAAGAGGTCGAGCAGCCGCAGCGTCAGGATCGGTGCTACGACCTGCACGCCGAACGCGATCGTGAAAATCAGCAGCTGCTGTACCAGGATCGGCACTGGCGCGAAGCAGGCAAGCGCAACGCTCGATGCGAGCCCGCCCAGCGCCGAGATTGCATAGCCCACCCGGCATTGCGTGCCTGGCGTGACGCGCCCCGCCATGCGCCCGGATGT
This sequence comes from Pseudomonadota bacterium, assembly GCA_963204795.1. GTDB lineage: Bacteria > Pseudomonadota > Gammaproteobacteria > Steroidobacterales > Steroidobacteraceae > CADEFQ01. Next base: position 7,864 of record CAUJHX010000247.1, read on the forward strand.
GAAGGCCCCCGCGACGAAGCCACCAATGACCGGAATGAACAGCATCGCAAACTGGGTTTCTCCGAAATGCCACTGCTCGAGCACGATCGCGGGAGCCGCGCCGATGTAAGCGATGACCGACGCGAAGTGCAGCCCGGACGCGAACGACAGCAGCAGGAATTCCCGATGCGAGGCGATGCGCCATGAGAGCGAGAAGAGCGTGCCGAGCTGGAGCACGAGGCGCCGCTCCGGCGGATGGGTCTCGGGCAATCGCCACCAGCTGACGAATACCATCGCGAACCCGAGCAGCACGAGAAACAGGAACACCGCGCGCCAGCCGAAAGCCACGTGCACCCAGCCGCCGATCACCGGCGCCACAGCAGGCGCGAAACCAAAGAGCATGGTGATCAGCGACATGAGGCGCTGCGCCTCGTGGCCCGCGTACAGGTCGCGCACGACCGCGCGCGCCACCACGAGACCGGCGCCGGCGGTCGCACCCTGCATGGCGCGAAAGGCGAGCAGCGTGCCGAATCCCGGCGCCAGCGCGCAGGCGAGCGATGCGATCGTGAACAGACTCACGCCGACGAGAATCACGCGCCGTCGACCGTAGGCATCGGACAGCGGCCCGTGCAGCAGCATCGTGACGCCGTAGGGCACGAGATAGGCGGTAAGCGTCTGCTGCAACTGCAGCGCGGTGAGCGAGAACTCCCGGGCAATCGCCGGAAACGACGGAAAGAAAGTATCGATCGAGAACGGGCTCAACATCGAAAGAAAGGCCAGCAGCGCCGCGAGCCCGAGCGTCGGACGCGGGTCGGGGTGATGCGTCACCCCGCACCCGGTCGAAGCGCCCGCAACCACGCCGCCGGATCTTCGCCGCGTTCGAGGACTTCAACGAGCGCGGAGCCGACGACGACGCCATCGACGTGACCGGCGAGCCGCGCGACCTGCTCGCGCGAGCGGATGCCGAACCCGGCGCAAACGGGCACCGGCGAGGCAGCGCGCACACGATCGAGATACGCGATCACGTCATCGGGTACGGCGACGTTTCTGCCGGTCGT
>CAUJHX010000248.1 GCA_963204795.1 Pseudomonadota bacterium
ACGCTTCATGTACGCGATGTTCTCCCGCGTCCACTTCGCGGGCGGTACACCGTTCGCCATCGCCGCATTTTCGGCGGGCAGACCGAAAGCATCCCAGCCCATCGGCTGCATGACATTGCAGCCGCGCATGTGCATGAAGCGGGTCAGCACGTCGCCGATCGTGTAGTTGCGCACGTGCCCCATGTGCAGCCGACCCGAGGGGTACGGGAACATCGACAGGCAGTAGTACTTGTCACCGCGCACGCCCTCGCGCGCGGCGAACACCTGCCGCGAGTCCCAATAGTCCTGCGCGGCCCGCTCTACGCGAGCCGGATCGTATCGTTCATCCATTGGAACCGGCAGGATAACACGCAGGCCCGCGGCCCGCGGCCCGCGGCCCGCGGGCCGCGCAGCGGGCAACGGGCTGCGAGCTGCGGGCAAGAGGCGTCGCTGGGTCTGCGGCGCGCGCAGCGCGCCTCTGGCCCGCAGTCCGTCGCCCGCAGCCCGTGGCGCGCCTCAGCGCGCTTCAGCCGATACGCACCGGCACGAAGATTTCCGTGTTGTTCCGCTCGATGCGCAGCGCCACAGCCTTGCCGGACTTGCGCACCTCCGCCTGCAGATCCCGGACCGAGTCGACGCTCTTGCCGTTGACGCCGAGAATGATGTCGCCGGGTTGCAAACCCGCGAGGGCGGCGGGACCATCGACATCCAGGATCACCAGATTGCCGCGCGTGTCGGCCTGCGCCTTCTCGCGCGGGTCGAGCGGCCGCACGGCAATGCCGAGCTTCGAGTAGTTGTCGGTGTCGCCATCGCCGCGCATCGCGACCTTCTGCATCGGCTCATCGAGCTCGGCGACCTTCACGGTCAGGTGCTTCGCGGCCTTGTCGCGCCACACGTCGAGCTTCGCCTCACTGCCCGGCTTGATGTTCGCGATGATGCCCGGCAGTTGCGAGGAGCGCTCCACATCCTGGCCGTTCACCGAGAGGATCACGTCGCCGGGCTTCAGGCCGCCCTTGTCGCCGGGGCCGCCCTCTTCCACCGAGCCGACGAGTGCGCCCCGTGGACGATCGAGACCGAAGGATTCCGCGAACTGCGCATTCACTTCCTGGACGGTCACGCCGATGCGGCCGCGACTCACGCGACCGGTCTTGATGAGCTGGCCTTCGACGCTTCTCGCGATGTCAATCGGAATGGCGAACGAGAGGCCCATGAAGCCGCCGGTGCGGCTGTAGATCTGCGAGTTGATGCCGACCACTTCACCGGCGAGGTTGAACAGCGGCCCACCGGAGTTGCCGGGATTCACCGCCACGTCGGTCTGGATGAAGGGCACATAGTTGTCGTCCGGCAGGGAACGGGAGATGCCGCTGACGATGCCCGCGGTCACGCTGTTGTCGAAGCCGAACGGCGAACCGATCGCCACCACCCACTCACCGGGGCGCAGTTTGCTCGGGTCACCGATCTTCACGGTCGGCAGACCTTTCGCGTCGATCTTGATCACGGCGACATCCGTGCGCTTGTCGCTGCCGATCACCTTCGCGGAAAACTCCCGCCGATCGGTCAGGCGCACGGTGACATCGGTGGCGCCGTCGACCACGTGCGCATTGGTGAGGATGTAACCGTCGGGCGTCACGATGAAGCCCGAGCCTTCGCCGCGCGCGGGCGGCGCATTGCCGCCTCCCGGTGCCGGAATGCCGAAGCGGCGGAAGAAATCGGAGAACGGATCGTTCGGCGACATGCCCGGTGGACCCTGCCAGCCACGCGTCTCGCGCTGCCGGCTGACCACATCGACATTGACGACCGCCGGTCCGAACTGGCTGACGAGCGCCGTGAAGTCGGGCAGGCCCTGAACCATCGGAGCAGCGGCAGGTGTCGTCGCAGAAGCGGCGGCCGCGACGGCCGGGACCGCGGCATCGCGGGTGGACGCCGCTGTGGATGCCTGCGGCGAGCAGGCGGCGAGTGCGCCGCAGAAGATGGCCACGGCGGCAAAACGCCGGGCGAGGGGTTGGGATGCCATGCGTTGCAGACCTCTGAGGGTATCGGTGCACCAGGTAGACCGTTGATCCCGCCATTCAGTTCCGTAATTCACGCGCTGACCTCCTCCGGGTAATGGCGGCGGCGCACGCCGCAGCCGCAAGCATGACGATCGCCCAGTTGCCGACCCGGGCATAGGGCGGCAGGCCGGTGCGGGGTGTGAGGGTCGCACGCAGCACGGTCGCGGTGTACTCCGGCGCCCGCGCGACGACCTCGCCCCCTGGACCGATCACCGCCGATACACCGTCGTTCGCAGCGCGCACCAGAAAGCGGCCCGCTTCGATGGCCCGCATGCGGGCGATCTGGAAATGCTGATATCGCGCGGTCGAGTGGCCGAACCAGGCATCGTTGGTGACGTTCACGAGCGCATCGGCGCGCGGCAGAGCGCGCACCAGCGTGCTCCCGTAGGCGTCCTCATAGCACACCCCTGCGGCCAGCGAGAGGCCGGCGGCTTCCAGCGGCGGCTGCACGGCAGGTCCGGGCGTGAAGTCGGAATACGGCAGGCTCATGAGGCGCAGCCAGTGGCGCACGAACTTCGGCACCGGGAAGAATTCCGCAAAGGGAACCAGATGGTGCTTGTCGTACCAGCCGACGCCCTTCTCGCCCAGCGCTGCCACCGAATTGAAATAGTCGCGGCCATCGTCCGATGCGCGAATGAGCCCCATCACGAGCGCGGAGCCGCGCGCGCTCGCCTCGCTGTAGAGGCGGCCGAGATACGGCACGAGATTGTTGGCGAGGTCCGGCAGCGCCGACTCCGGCATCACGATCAAGGGCGTGCCGAGTGCCTCGCGCGTGAGCTTCGCGTACAGCTCGAGCGTGGTCTCGCGATTGGCTTCGAGCCACTTCATGTCCTGCGGAATGGCGCCCTGCAAGATCGCGACACGCACCGGCGGGCCGCTCACCTGCGTCCATTCGCGATCGAGCGCGAGTGATGCGAGCCACGGCACGGCGAGCGCGGCAAGCGCTACGGCGCGCCAGCGCAGCGAGCGCTCCCGCAGCAGCATCACGAGCGCCCCCGCCGAGACCAGCAATACGGCCGACAGCAGGTACACACCACCGACGGGCGCAAGATGCGCGAGCCAGGTATCGGTTTGCGAATAGCCGAGGGAGAGCCACGCAAAGCCAGACAGGAACCAGCCCCGCAACCACTCGATGAGGAGCCATGCAGCCGGAATGCCCGCAAGCCAGCGCCAGGCCCCGCGCGCGGGCAACCAGCACGCCACGGCGTAGCCGAGCGCTGCGTGATACAGCCCCATGATCGCGACGAGACCGAGCATCAGGAGGAACGCGATCCACACGGGCGCACCGCCGAAGATGTGGATGCTGACGTAGAGCCAATAGGTGCCGGCCGCGAAAGTGCCCGCGTTGAACCAGAAGCCGAGTACCGCAGCCCTCCGTGGCGTCGCCTCATCCCACAAGGCGATCAGGGCGGCGGGGCCAAGAATGGCAAACGGCCAGAGGCCAAAGGGTGCGAATGCCAGCGCAACGCTGGCCCCTGCCACGACCGCCGCCAGCAGACGCAGCCGCTGGCGCGCAGCGTCAGTCACGGTCACGCGCAGTGCGCTCTTCGGGCGGGATCACGTCCTTCGGCGTCGCGATGCGCAGGCTCTCGACGCGCCGCCGGTCGGCGCGCATCACGCGAAACTCGATGCCACCGATCACGACGGCTTCGCCCCGGCGCGGCAGGCGGCCGAACTCCTTCATCACGAGGCCTGCGACCGTGTCGAACTCGTCATCCGGAAACGGCGTGCCGAAATACTCGTTGAATTCCTCGATCAGTGTGACGCCGCGCACCGTGAACTGGCGCTCCGCATCTTTCCTGATGTTGAGGTCTTCATCGACATCGAACTCGTCGTCGATCTCGCCGACGATCTGCTCGACGACATCTTCGATCGTGACGACGCCGGCGACACCGCCATACTCGTCGACCACGATCGCCATGTGATTGCGGTTGCCACGGAACTCCTTCAGCAGCACATTCACCCGCTTCGCCTCGGGCACGAACACCGCCGGCCGCATGCACTCGCGGATGTCGAAGCGCTCCGTGCCACCTTCCGCGTAGACGCGCAGCAGATCCTTTGCAAGGAGGATGCCGACGATGTCGTCGCGGTCATCGTCCATCACGGGAAAGCGGGAATGACCGGACTCGATCACGGTCGGCAGGATCGCGGAGGCCGGATCATTGCGCCGGACGAATACCATCTGCGCGCGCGGAATCATGATGTCGCGCACGCGCAGATCGGCGACGTCGAGCACGCCCTCGATCATGCCGAGCGCGTCGCCATCGAGCAGCCCGCGCGTGCTCGCCTCGTGCAGGCTCTCGAGCAGCGCCTCGCGGTCCTCGGGAGCGCCGGCGACAGTGCGCTTCAGGCGCTTCAGCCATCGCCCCGTGGCGTTGCCTTCCGCCGGCTCGTTTGCATCCTTGGGCATGTCAGATCCTGGCGCGATAGGGATTCGGTATGCCGAGCCCGCGCAGCACCGCAATCTCGCGCCGCTCCATGCGCACAGCATCCACTTCCTGCACGTGGTCGTATCCGACGAGGTGCAACGCGCCGTGCACGACGAGATGCGCCCAGTGCGCCGTGAGCGGCTTGCCCTGTTCGCGGGCCTCGCCGCGCACCACCGCTGCGCAGATCACGAGGTCGCCGAGCGGGCGGACGCCCGCGCGCATTGCCTCGGCCGGCATTGCTGCCGCCGGGAACGACAGCACGTTCGTCGGCCGGTCCTTGCCGCGCCAGGCGGCATTGAGCCTGCGACTCTCGCGCGGCGCCACGATGCGCAGCGCGAGTTCACGGCCCGCGCCGAGTCGTCCAAGGGCGGCTTGCGCCCAACGTGACATCGCGGCTGCGGGCGGCGCCCAGGCGCGCGTGCCGCGGGTCACCTCGACCGCGAGCGCGGCAGGGCTCATCGCTCACCACGCCCGGTCTCGTCACCGCGCGCCTCATAGGCCTGCACGATCCGCTGCACCAGCGGGTGCCGCACGACATCCTGCGAATCGAAGAACGTGAATGCGACGCCCTCGACGCCGCGCACGACGTCGATCACATGCCGCAAACCGGACAGCTTGCCGCTCGGTAAATCGGTCTGCGTCACGTCACCCGTGACCACGGCCTTCGAACCGAAGCCGATGCGCGTGAGGAACATCTTCATCTGCTCGATCGTCGTGTTCTGCGCCTCGTCCAGGATCACGAACGAGTCGTTGAGCGAGCGACCGCGCATGAAGGCGAGCGGCGCGACTTCGATCACGTTGCGCTCGATGAATCGCGCCACCCTGTCGAAGCCCATCATCTCGTAGAGCGCGTCGTACATCGGGCGCAGGTACGGATCGACCTTCTGCGTGAGATCGCCCGGCAGAAAGCCGAGGCGCTCGCCCGCTTCGACCGCCGGGCGCACGAGCACGATGCGTCGCACGCGATCGGCGTGCAGGGCCTCGACGGCGCAGGCGACCGCAAGGTACGTCTTGCCCGTGCCGGCGGGACCAATGCCGAAGGTGAGGTCGCGGCCAAGGATGCTGTGCACATAGTCACGTTGATTGCGGCCGCGGGCGCGAATGACACCGCGTGGCACACGCAGGCTCGCACCCTCGCAGTGACTATCGGCGCTGCCACCCACCTCGGGATGCAGGGGGCGGTCGCCCGCCCCGGCATCGCGCTCACGTTCGCGCAGGGCGAGGTGGACTGCTTCCGGTGTCGCCCCGTCATCACCGGCATCGCGCTCGTACAGTTCGCGCAGCACGTTCTCCGCCGCGTCGGCCTGCTCGCCCGAGACACGAAACACATTGCCACGCCGGCGGATCTGCACGCCGAGTCGCGACTCGACGAGCCGCAGGTTTTCATCGAGCGGCCCGCAAAGGCCGGCGAGCCGCGCATTGTCGGCCGGCTCGAGCTCGAACTCGTGTGCGCTGCGCGCCACCCCCCGACTCACGCTCCAACCCCACGCACCAGGCTAACGGTTGCGTCCGGCCCGTCACCCGCCGCCCGTCGCCTGTCGCCCGCGTCTGGCCCGTCGCCCGCCGCCCATCGCCCGTGGCCCATCGCCGGCCCGATGCGTCCGCGAAGCGAATTGCGCAACGCCGTGGTCACCGTCACATCCACGAATCTGCCCATGAGCTCGTGAGGGCCGGCGAAATTCACCCAGCGGTTGTTCTCCGTCCGCCCCGCGAGTTCCAGTGCATTCTTTTTCGCGGGTCGCTCGACGAGGACGCGCTGCACGCTGCCGACCATCATCTCGCTGATCGCGCGCGCCTGGCTGTCGAGCTGGGCCTGCAGGCGCGCGAGCCGCTGCTGCTTTTCCTTCTGCGGAACATCGTCGGGCAGGGAAGCCGCCGGTGTTCCCGGGCGACGGCTGTAGAGAAAGCTGAAGGACTGATCAAACCCGACGTCGCGCACGAATTTGAGCGTCGCTGCGAAATCGCGCTCCGTCTCACCCGGAAACCCGATGATGAAATCGGAGCTGATCGCGATGTCCGGCCGCGCGGCGCGCAGCCTCCTCACCTTGTCCTTGAACTCGAGCGTGGTATAGCCGCGCTTCATCAGCGCGAGTATCCGGTCCGAACCGCTCTGCACGGGCAAGTGCAGGTGGTTGGCGAGTTGCGGGACACTGGCGTAAGCCTCGATCAGGCTGTCGGTGAAATCGATCGGGTGCGAAGTCGTGAAACGGATGCGCTCGATGCCGCGCACCGCGGCGACATGATGGATGAGTGTCGCGAGATCGACGATCGCACCGTCGGCCATGGGCCCCGCGTAGGCATTCACGTTCTGGCCGAGGAGCGTGATCTCGGCGACGCCCTGCGCCACGAGGCGCTCGACCTCCTCGATCACGCTCGCGAACGGCCGGCTCACCTCATCGCCACGGGTGTAAGGCACGACACAGAAGCTGCAATACTTGCTGCAGCCTTCCATGATCGACACGAACGCGGTCGCACCCTCGGCGCGCGGCGCGGGCAGGTGATCGAACTTCTCGATTTCGGGGAAGCTCACGTCGACGACGGGACGGCCCGTACGCTTTACTGCGGCGATCATTTCGGGAAGCCGATGCAGCGTTTGCGGGCCGAAGACGAGATCGACGAACGGCGCCCGCGCGACGATGGCTTCGCCCTCCTGGCTCGCGACGCAGCCGGCCACGCCGATCAACACCTCGGGCCGCTCCTGCTTCAACCTGCGCCACTCGCCGAGGAGCGAATACACCTTGTCCTCGGCCTTCTCGCGCACCGAACAGGTGTTCATCAGCAGGAGATCGGCGAGTGCGGGGTCGTCAGTCGCAACGAGACCCAGGGCCGCCTGCAGTACGTCCGCCATGCGCGCGGAGTCGTACTCGTTCATCTGGCAACCGTAGGTCTTGAGGAAATAGCGGCCGGGCATGGGGGGCGGGCAGTTCAAACGGGGAAGTCTACCGAATCTGCCCGCGACCCGCGATCTTGCTCAATTTAATCAACGACTTAGAACGGAATATCGTCGTCCAGGTCAGCCTCGGTCGAGCTGCTCACCGGCGCCTGGGAATACTCCGGCTCCTCGCCGCGACCGCGTCCGCCGCCCTGGCCGCCACCTGCTGCCCCGCCGCCTCCACCACCGCGCGCGCCGAGCATCTGCATCTCGCTCGCGATGATTTCGGTGGTGTACCGGTCATTGCCCTGCTTGTCCTGCCACTTGCGGGTGCGCAGACTCCCCTCGATGTATACCTGCGACCCCTTGCGCAGGTACTCCCCGGCGATCTCCGCGAGGCGGCCGAACATGGCAACACTGTGCCATTCGGTGCGCTCCTTCATTTCGCCGCTCTGCTTGTCCTTCCAGCTCTCGCTGGTCGCGATGCGCAGGTTCGCGACCGAGCTGCCAGAGGGCATGGCGCGGGTTTCGGGGTCCTGACCAAGATTGCCGATGAGGATGACTTTGTTGATGCCGCGTGCCATATGGGTGCCTTTCGTGCGTGCGGCCAAGTATGCGTCAAGGTGGCCGGCGCGTTGAGTGGAGAATCTGTCGGGATCGCCCCGATTCTTTCACGCCGCAGCCAGCGGCGCTATGGCCAGACCGTCGGCGGGTTCGGGAAACTGCCCTTGCGCAGCGGCAGCACGCAGAAGCGGTGCCCTGTGGGGGCCTCCATGATCCACCAGTCGCGCACCATCTGGACGCGCCGAGCGCCCAGGTTCTCGAGGCGGCGCGCTTCCGCCTCGACGTCATCGGTGATGAGATCGAGGTGCAGACGGCTCTCGTGCGAGACACGTTGCACTTCGACGTGAAGGCCATCCTCCTTCGTTTCGAGTGGCACGTAGCCGGCATCTTCCTCTGCTTTCGATGGCTGCAGCCTGCGGCCGAGCGCGGCGCCCCAGAAATCGGCCGCGGAGGGCAGATGGTCGACCTGACAGTCGATGATGAATCCTGCAAGCGCGCTGCGATGCATGACTTCTCCCGACGCAGAAATGCGCCGGAAGTCTATCGCCTATGCGAGGTGCCGGGCGAGAAAGCTGTCGAGTGCCGCGGTGACCGGGGG
>CAUJHX010000249.1 GCA_963204795.1 Pseudomonadota bacterium
TGGTTCGTGTTGCCCTCGGCGTTCACCGCACCCACTGGCGAGGCCCACTGGGAAACATTGCTGCGGGCGCGCGCCATCGAGAACCTCGCGTATCTCGTGGCGCCGGCGCAGTCGGGCAGGCACGCAAATGGTCGGCTGACGCACGGCGACACGATGATCGTCGATTACTGGGGGCGTATCCTCGAACGACAGCCCGCCGGACCCGGGTGCGTGGTGGCCGCGCTCGACCGGGCGGCGCAAGCCGATGCGCGCGCGCATTTTCCGGCCCTGAGGCACCGAATGCTGTGAAGACTGTCAAATGGACATGACCGCAACCCCCGATTCCCTGACCATCGCCCGCGATCTGATCCTGCGACCGGGCGGGCTGGATATCGCGCGCGTCGACCGTGTGCTCGGCGAAGTCATGGGTCACGCAATCGATGCCGCCGACGTCTATTTCCAGCTCGCGCGCGAGGAGTCGTGGGCACTCGAAGACGGCATCGTCAAGGAGGGAGGCGCCAGCATCGAGCAGGGCGTCGGCGTGCGCGCGCTCGCGGGCGAGAAGACCGGCTTCGCCTATTCGGATGAAGTCGTGATGCCCGCGCTCGAGGAGGCCGGCCGCGCCGCGCGTGCGATCGCTGCCAGCGGCGCGCAACACGCGCTGCGCGCGATGCATCCCGCAAGCGGCCACGACCTCTACCTGCCCGTGGATCCGGGCGCCGCGCTCACCGACCACGACAAGGTCGGCTGGCTCGAGCGCGTCGACCGCGCGACACGCGCCATCGATCCGCGCATCGTGCAGGTCATGGCGAGTGTCGCATCCGTTTACGAGGTCGTGATGGTCGCCACGAGCGATGGCACGCTGGCCGCCGATGTGCGTCCGCTCGTGCGCTTCAACGTGTCGGTGATCGCCGAGCAGAACGGGCGGCGCGAACAGGGCTACGCGGGGTCAGGTGGCCGGTTCTCGCTTGCCGAGCTCGTCGCGGATGACAAGCCACTCACGCTCGCGCGCGAAGCGGCGCGGCAGGCGCTCGTGAATCTCGACGCGGTGCCGGCCCCTGCCGGCAGCATGACAGTCGTACTGGGTCCGGGCTGGCCGGGGATCCTCCTGCACGAGGCGATCGGCCACGGACTCGAGGGAGACTTCAACCGCAAGGGTACCTCGGCGTTCACCAACCGCATCGGCGAGCGGGTCGCGTCGCCAGGCGTCACCGTGGTCGACGACGGCACGCTCGCGCGGCGTCGCGGCTCGCTCAACATCGATGACGAGGGCACGCCGACGCAGTGCACGGTCCTGATCGAAGACGGGGTGCTCAAGGGCTACCTGCAGGACACGCTGAACGCGCGCCTGATGGGCGTGCACTCCACCGGCAACGGCCGACGCGAGTCTTTCGCGCACATGACCCTGCCGCGCATGACCAATACCTACATGCGTGCCGGTCCGCATGAGCCCGGGGAGATCATCGGTTCGGTGCAGAAGGGGATCTACGCGGTCAATTTCGGGGGCGGCCAGGTCGATATCACGTCGGGGAAGTTCGTTTTCTCGGCAAGTGAGGCGTATCTCATCGAAAACGGCCGCGTTACGGCGCCGATCAAGGGTGCCACCTTGATTGGCAACGGCCCCGACGTGCTGACGCGCGTTGCGATGATCGGCAAGGACCTGAAGCTCGACGACGGCGTCGGCACCTGCGGCAAGGACGGGCAAAGCGTGCCAGTCGGCGTCGGGCAGCCGACGGTGCGCATCGATGGCCTCACGGTCGGGGGAACGGGCTGAGGGCTGCGGGCGACGGGCAAGAGGGCTCGCGCGCGCTGGCTCCCATCATTCTGAGCTTCTCCGCGAGCGTGATCTGGCATCCGAGTTCGCAAGCGGAATGACGGCGGCACGTTTCTGCGCCCGCGGACCACGGTGTTCTTCGAGCGACATGATGGTCGTGCAGCGCTTCGATAAACATCGTGCCTTCGGCAGCCCTGCATGGTCGCTGAGCATCATGCCGCGAAAGCACAATCTTGCGGCCAGATGCTCGGGAAAGACGCATTGAAAATGCGCGGTAAATGGATGGAAATGCGGGAACCTTTCCGGCGTGCGCGAGCCCTCTTGCCCGTCGCCCGTTCAACATAACGGCGGCCTTTTCCATGCTGTGAGCCGGCGCACACCGGCACGCTGCGAGGGTGGCTACCGTGCGCCCATGAACAACGCCATGCAGTCCGATCCGGCCGTGACCGGGAGCTTTCAACGCCTGCTGCCCAAGGATCTCGTCCAGGAAGCGGCCCGTGCGCATTCGGGCAGGCGCGACGATATGCAGGTGAGCTGGCAGCCCTCGCTGATCGGCCGGTTCCTCGAACTGTTTGCCGGCCGTGATCGCCGCTGAGGCGACTGGCTGACCCAGTCCACGCGGCGCGGTACGATCGTGCCGTGCGCGTCCACCGGCCACATATCGCCAAACCGGTTTACGACCTGCTGCCCTGGCTCTACGGGCTTGGTGGGCTCATCGTACTTGCACTCAGCTATTTCCGGCTGACAGGCTGGCTGGGTGGAATGCTCGGAGTCGCGGGTCTCGCGAGCCTCGTGTGGGGACTCGTCATCGGGCTGCGCCGGCGGGATTTCCGGGCGATGCGGCACGAGTATGGGGGCGATGGGCTGCCGCCCGACCACAAGGAACGGGAAACCCCGGGGCCTTAAGGCGCTGCAGGCTGATGCGATTCACCTTGCTTCGCGGCGCGCGCGACGCGGCCATCGTGATAACTGAGCGAATGCTGGCCAAGCACCACCACATCGCCGTCAGCGAGCACGTGGCGGCGCACACGCTTGCCGCGCACAGCCATGCCGTTCGTGCTGTTGAGATCTTCGATCACGCAGTTTTCCGCAGTTGTGATGATCTGGCAGTGGTGGCGGCTGACGAAACGGCTGTCGATCTGGATGTCGTTGTCGGAAGTGCGGCCGATGATCACGCGCCCCAGGCGCAGCGGCATCTCCGAGATTGGTTTGCCCTCCATGCTCAATGTCACATGCGCAAGGATCACGTCGCTGCGCCGCGAGCCGGTTTGTTCGAGCGCGCGGGCGCCGGCGCCGGGGACCATGCTGCGCAGCTCACGGTGAGTGCGTGACGCGTATTCGGTCCAATGCAGCTCCTCGACGGCGCGCAGCACGTCTTCGCGCGTGACGGCCTCGCGGTCGGCGGCGTAGGCGCCCATCATCGCGGTGTCGCACAGGGTGTTGACGAGGCGCGGTGTGCCGCCGGTGTAGCGGTAGATCTCCGGAAATGTGTCGGTTGCGAAGATCTCGCGACCCGCAGCGCCCGCCACCTCGAGCCGATGCAGGATGTAGTGCTGCGTGTCGTCCTGCGACAGCGCGGTCAGGTGAAAGCGCAGGCGGATGCGCTGCGCGAGCTGCACGAGCTCGCGCGAATCGAGCTTGTCGTTCAGCTCCGGCTGCCCCGCGAGGATGATGCGCAGCACCTTCTCGCGCGAGGTCTCGACGCCCGAGAGCAGACGGATCTCCTCGAGCACGCGCAGGCTGAGGTTCTGCGCTTCGTCGACGATCAGCAGCACCTTGCGCCCCGCGGCGTACTGTTCGATCAGGAACTGGTTCAGTGTCGCGAGGAGTTCCGCCTTGCGCATCTTGAAGGGCTGGAAGCCGAATTGCACCAGCACCGACTGCAGGAACTCGAGCGCGGAGACCTGTGTCTGGTTGACTTGCGCGACGACGACATCCTGCTCGAGTTCGCGCAGGAAAGTCTCGATCAGGGTGGTCTTGCCGGAGCCGATCTCACCGGTGATCACGACGAAGCCGTCGGTGAACCAGATCGTCGACTCCATGTAGGCCTTGGCCCTGGAGTGGTTACGGCTGAGATACAGGTACTGGGGGTCAGGGCTCAGCCGGAACGGCAGGTCATGGAGCTTGAAAAGGTCCAGGTACATGCCAGCTGATCTTACGGGAATCAACCGGTACGCGGAAACGACAGGCGCACATCCGGCGCGAGCCGGGGCAGCAGGGCGCGCAGTCGGCGGTCGCGGCCGGCTGCGGTGCCCTCGATCAGCGTGCAATGCCCGAGCTTGCGACCGGGGCGGGGCGATTTGCCGTAATCGTGCCAATGCAGCCCCGGGATGCCCAGCGCCGTTTCGCGCGGGGGCAGTTCCCCGAGGAGATTCACCATGGCGGCATGGCCGCGCGCGCGGGTGCTGCCGAGTGGCCATCCGAGGATCGCCCGCAGGTGGTTCTCGAACTGGCTCGTTTCCGCGCC
>CAUJHX010000250.1 GCA_963204795.1 Pseudomonadota bacterium
GAAGGCTGTCTGCATTGGCAATGTATTCGTAGATGCCCCGCAAGTCCCGCGCCGCGTCCCGCGTCAGCAGAACCCTGAACGATCGCGCCATCGGCGGGTCAGCTGGTGGTGTCGCGGGCGCGAATGCGGGTGATGACTTCGTCGAGCGGCACGAGCTTGCCCTCGGCCTCCTGCTTCCGGCCCAGCGCCAGGATCTTCAGAAGCGCAAGGGTCTCCTGGGTCTGCTCCCAGGAGGCGACATCCTGCAGGACAGCCTTGGCCTCGCCGTTCTGCGTGATGATGAGCGGCTCCCGTACCTCGGCGATGTGCTCCAGCACCTCGGCGGCGTTGGCTTTGAGGTAGCTGATTGGCTTGATCCGGGCCGAGTAGCGCATGGACTGAATTTAGTCCTTTTATGGTCCTGGCTCAAGGACCCACGCCGATCTCCGCGTCGAGACTGGCGGCGAGGCGCTTGTCGAGGGCCAGCAGCCGGTGCGAGGTGCGCTGCGCATCGACCTTGCGGCCGGTGGCGAGATAGGCGCGGGCGAGGGCGTGGAGTTGCTGTGCGCTTTCGGACTTCAGTTCGACCAGCGACCTCGTGTAGCTCTTCCGCTTCGTTTTCGTAAGCTTCGGATTCGAGAGCTGGGCCTCGCTGTCGGCGATTTCCTTCTCAACTTCTTCGAGCGATTCTTCAAGCTCCGGGATGCCCTTCTGCGGCTGCCGCAGCGATACGTAGGCGATCCCGAGCGACCCCTTCGGCATGTAGCCCATGCACGGATTGCGCGTGAAGTTGAGGCGTATGACTTCCGGATAGTGCCTCTGCCCGACGAGCAATGGTCCGAGCTTGACGCAGTGCGAGAAGTCGCTCATGACCTTTGCGTTGGCTCCTTCCACGGTTCCGTCCTGGGGCAGCGCGAGGGCCGTGCGCAGCGCGGCGACAGCGCGGTCGGGACGCCCGACGTCCCGATAGGCGTCCGAGAGCAGGGACAGCAGGTCGTCCGCCGAGGGGTCTTTCGATGCCATCTCGAGGGCCTGGTCGTATGCGGCGATGGCCGGAACCGTCTGCTTCAGTGCGGCATGGGCGTCTCCCAGGAACAGGCGCGTCCACGCATCGGAGGGTTGCAGGCGCACGATCGCCTGCCACTCGACCAGCGCGCCCGCCAGATTCCCCTGGTCGTCGTACACGCCCCAGAGCGCCCGGTGCGCGTCCTCGTTGTCCGGGTCGAGCCGGATCGCCTCGTTCAGCGCGGCGATCGCCTGCGGGGTGCGCCCGGCCTTGGCTTGGGCCCGCCCGAAGCCCGCCCAGCCGCGTGCGAGCAACTTCGGCGGGCCGGGCAATTGCACGCCACGGCGAAAGGCCTCGGTGGCGGACTTCTCGTCCCCGGCCCGCACGAGCAGCTCTCCTGCGGGGATGAGGATGAGCGCGTCTGCTTTCGCGGATTTCTGCGCGAGCACCTTGAGCAGTTCCGTGCGCGCCCGGGCCTTGTCCTCGCGTTCCAGGTAGAGCTTGCCTACTTCGAGGTTCGCCTGGGGATCATCGGGTGCGACACGCTGCGCCTGCAGGAAGGCGCGCTCGGCGCCGGCCTTGTCGCCCTTGGCGTTGTACGTTTGCCCGGTGAAGAGGTAGCCGGTTGGGTCGTTCGGATACAGCTTCGCGTACTCGCGCAGATGTGCGAGCGCGCCGTCGTAGTCGGCGCGATTGAAGGCCGCGGTCCAGGAATTGATCAAGGCGTCCGCGCGGGCTTCGACGTCCTGCGGATTGGCCGGCGCATTCGCGGCGCTGGACGAGGGCGCGGTGGGCGGCGTGGCCGCAGCGCTCGTCGCCGGGGCGGGCGTCATGGCATCGCGGATCGCCGCCACGGTGCTCGTCAGCCGCGGACCGGCCAGGGCGGCGCCTCTCTGGCATGCAACGCCTGCAATGTCATCGACGGCAGTGCCCTTGGGGATCGAGTTTTTCGTGCCCAGTTTCCCGGCGCCCAAGGGCTTCGCCTCGCGGTCGAGGCGGATCATGAGGAGGAGTTCGAATTCATTCGCGCGACAGTTGATCCGGTAATCCACCCAGTGTGCGGCGACACCGGGCCACTCCACTTTGCCCTGCGGATACACCCACAGCGCCCAGATCGCAGTGACATCAGCCTGGGCGGTGGGTCTGCGGGAGAGCTCGTCGACGTAAAAGACGGTCGACTTGTTCTTCATCTCCGGCAGTCGCGCCAGTGCGATCGGTTTGCTGCCGGTTCCTGGTACTTCGATGCGCCCGCTCGCGGCAGGCGCCGGGGCGGTTTTCCCGGGCTGTGCCGCCGCAACCTGCGTTTCGCTACATGCGACTAGCTTTTTCAGGATGTCCCCGCGCAGTTCGGCGGTCTGGGGCAGGAAGCCGTTGACGCGCGGCCGGTCGATATAGGTCACGCTGCAGTAGTTGTCGAGCGGGTTCGTGACGTAGGGGCCCGTATCGCTGTCCCCGCGGCAGTAATAGACGACGAAGCGATCGCCGTTGCAGCCATGGGGCTGGCCGTAGACGAGCTGATCGCACCAGCCGGGCGAAGGCGCCAGGCAGCAGGTGGCCACGAGCAGGCAGGCAATGACCGGTCGACGATTGTCCATGCGGGGAAAGACGCGTCGCGCGGCGCGATGTCAGGCTCCACCGCCACCAGGCGGATACGGACTGCACGAGTCCCGCTTCCTGTCCGCCCCTTGAACCAGTGCGCGTGCAGGGTTTCGCCCACCGGCCGGGCCTAAGGGACACTTCACGCCATGAAGGGACTGAACCTCGCGATCGTCGGCGCCGGCATCGGCGGCCTGACTGCGGCACTTGCTCTGCAACGTGCCGGTTTCAAGGTCACGGTGTACGAACAGGCGCCGGAACTCGGGGAAGTGGGCGCTGGGCTCTCATTGAGCCCGAGCGCGGCGCACGCGCTGCGCTATCTCGGCCTCGGTCCGGCGCTCGACGCGGCGTCCTATCTGCCCGAGGACCAGGCGGTGCGCCATTATCAGGACGGACGGGCGCTGCAGTGGACGAACCGGGGCCACGCGCTGCTCGAAAAGTATGGTGAGCGCTACTACCTGATCCACCGCGCCGATCTGCACGATGCGCTCGCGGCAGCCGTGCGCGCCAACGACCCGGAAGCGATACGGCTCGGCCAGCGTTGCACCGGCGTCACGCAGACTGGCGACCCGGTGCAGATCTCCTTCGAAGACGGCGCGACAGCCGATGCCGATACGGTCATTGGCGCAGACGGTTCACGTTCGCGAGTGCGCTGCGCGCTCTTCGGTGATGACGGTCCGAAGTACACCGGCTACATCGCCTGGCGCGGCATCGTGCCGATGGAGCGGGTGCCGCCGCGCCTGCTGGATCCCCCGTCGGGAATCTTCGTCGGACCCGGGCACCTCGTGAACCGCTACCCGGTGCGTAGCGGCACACTCCTGAATTTCGTCGCCTTCGCCGAGCGCAAGGAATGGGAGGAGGAAGGCTGGTCGATCCGCTCGACGGTTGATGAGCTCGTGAAGGAATTCGCCGGCTGGCATCCGGAGGTGCTCGGCTTCCTTGCGGCGGTGCCACCCGAGCTGCTCTTCAAGTGGGGCCTCTTCGATCGTGAGCCCCTCACGAGCTGGTGTCGCGGTCGGGTCGGCCTGCTCGGCGATGCCGCGCATCCGATATTGCCTTTCCTCGGGCATGGCGCCGTGCTCGCGATCGAGGACGCCATCGTGCTCGGGCGCGCGTTTGCGGAGTCGGCGAGCGTCGCAGAAGCGCTGTCGCGCTATGAGGCCGCGCGCATGGCGCGCGCGTCGTTCGTCGTGCGCGAATCACGCAAGGCCGTGAAAATCTTTCACTCGCACGAGCCGGAGAAGTACGCGCAGAAGACCGGTGGCAAGGCTGCCGACGAGCGACTGGGTCTTTTCGACTACAACCCCACCACGGTTCCGGTCTGAGCCCCGGCTGGTTCCTTGCAGGAGCGCAGGCCGAAGAACACGATCAGCGCGAAGATCGGCACCAGGATCCACGGCCAGGCCGTGCTGCGGCGTTCGGAGGCCATTCAGCGCCCGTAGATCGCGTGCGTTTCGGCCATGCCAATCGCATTGGCCCTGACCATGAAGCCGATCAGCGCGGCGGTGGCATCGGCGGGCACCTCGAGCTTCCCGACCTTGAGCGCATACAGGCGGAATTCATAGCGGTGCGGCTTGTCGCCTTGCGGTGGGCAGGCGCCTCCGTAGCCGATGGTGCCGAAGTCGGTACGGCCCTGAGTGGCGCCGGCCGGCAGATGCTTGCCATCGGCCGAACCCGCGCCCGCAGGCAGGCTGTGGGCGCTTGCGGGCAGGTTGTAGACCACCCAGTGCCACCAGCCGCTGCCGGTCGGCGCATCGGGGTCGTGCACCATCAGCGCGAAGCTCTTCGTGCCGGCTGGTGCATCCGACCAGGCCAGCGCGGGGGACACGTTCCCACCGGTACATCCGAAGCCATCGTAGACCTGCTCGTTCGTGAGCATGCCACCGGGCGCGAAAGCGGCGGAAGTCAGCGTGAAAGCCGCGTCCTTCGCGGACGCGGGGGTCGGCTCGGCGGCGTGCGCGAGCGTGGCGCAGGCGGCGAGGGTCAGGACGAGGGTGCGCATCATGGGCGCGAGTTTAAGGTCGGCGCCCGGTATAGTCACGATCTCATGGAGCCCCGTCGCTTTCTCTTCGTTTCGCTCTCCGCCCTGATCAGCGACATCGCCTGGCAGGTGACCAAGGAGGGCCACGAGGTCCGTTACTACATCGACAACGCGAAGGAACGCGAGATCGCGGACGGCTTCGTGACGAAGACCCTCGACTGGGAGGCCGATATCGGCTGGGCAGACGTGATCGTCTTCGACGACACTCTCGGGCAGGGGGAGCGGGCGCAGCGACTGCGGGCACTCGGCAAGAAGGTGATCGGCGGTACGCCCTATACCGACCGGCTCGAAGACGACCGCTCATTCGGCCAGGAGGAGCTGAAGAAGGCGGGCATCAACATCCTTCCCTACCGCGAGTTCAGCGACTTCGACGCGGCGATTGCCTACGTCAAGGCCAACCCCGAGCGCTATGTCATCAAGCCTTCAGGGGAGGCCGGCAACGTGAAGCGGCGTCTCTTCGTCGGTGACGAGGAAGACGGCCAGGACGTGGTGCGCGTGCTCGAAGCGTACAAGAAGTCCTTCCCCGACGAGATCAAGGTGTTCCAGTTGCAGCGGCGCGTCACCGGCGTCGAGATCGCAGTGGGCGCGTTCTTCAATGGCCGCGAGTTCATCTATCCCGTCAACGTCAATTTCGAGCACAAGAAACTCTTCCCCGGCAACATCGGCCCCTCCACCGGCGAGATGGGCACCGTGATGTTCTGGAGCGGGCCGAACCGGCTCTTCAACCAGACACTGAAGAAGATGGAACCGAAGCTTGCCGAAGAGGGCTATGTCGGCTACATCGACCTCAACTGCATCGTGAACGGCAACGGCATCTATCCGCTCGAGTTCACTTCACGCTTCGGCTATCCGACGATCAGCATCCAGCAGGAGGGCATGACGACGCCGATCGGCGAGTTCTTCCACGATCTCGCGGCCGGCACTGCGCAGAAGTTCAAGGTGAAGAGCGGCTTCCAGATCGGCGTGCGCATCGTCGTCTCGCCGTTCCCGTTCGATGACGAAGCCACTTTCAGCTCCGTGTCGCACAACGCGGCGATCCTCTTCAAGAAAGGCATTCCCGAAGAGGTGCACATCGAGGACGTGAAGCAGGTGAACGGCCAGTGGTATGTGGCGGGCACCTCGGGCGTCGTGCTGATCGTGTGCGGCCTCGGCCCGACCATGCGCCAGGCGCAGGCGCAGGCTTATTCGCGGATCCGGAACATCATGATCCCGGACATGTACTATCGCGATGACATCGGTGAGCGCTGGTTGGAAGACCACGACCGGCTGCACACCTGGGGCTACCTGCGCGAAGTGTGAGCTGACACGATATGGATGGCCGTTTCGACCGCAACTACTACCACCGATACTACTTCGACCCGGCGAGCAGCGTGACCTCGCGCGCGGAGATGAACGCGCGCGGCCAGCTGATCGGGGCCTGTGCGCGGCATCTCGGCCTGCCGGTCAAGCGCCTGCTCGACGCCGGTTGCGGCGTGGGGCTGCTGCGGGCCCCGCTCAGGCGGGTGTTGCCGCAGGCCACCTACACCGGGATCGAAGTGAGCGCGTATCTCTGTCGCCGCTACGGCTGGACGCAGTCCACGATCGAGGACTACCGCCCCACGCGGCCGTTCGATCTCGTCGTCTGTTACGACGTCCTGCAATATCTCGATGACCGGCGCGCGGCTCGCTCGCTCGCCAATCTCGCGCGGCTGTGCCGCGGGCTTCTCTACTTCAGCGCACTCACGGCCGCCGACTGGCGCGAGAACTGCGACCAGACGCGCACCGATCGCGACGCGCACCTGCGGCGCGGCGAGTGGTACCGCACACGGCTGCGGCGCCATTTCCGCGAAATCGGTGCAGGTTTCTGGTTGCGAAGAACGGCGCCACTGTCCTTGTGGGAGCTCGAAAGTGTCGGTCAGTCGGGGAGACGCGCGGGGTGAAACCGGCCGGCGTACCGGGGTGGCGAGGTGTTCTCGCGATACTGGTGGCACTCTTCGCCGGCTACCAGTGGGCGCAGTCCCGCCCGATCGAGCGACGCCCCGGCGTGCTTGCGCCCGGGGAGCCGGAGCAGACCGCAGTCGAGGCTGCCGAACCGCTCGCTGCCGGTCACGAGTACCGTCTCACACCGCGCGCCCGGTTCAGCGCCACTGTGCGCGTGCTCGGGCGCGAACGCTACTACCTCGATGCGCTGGCGCCGATCGCGCCGGTGGATCTCGCCGTCGGCTGGGGGCCGATGTCGGACAGCGCGGTGCTCGCCTCATTCGACATTTCGCAGTCGAACCGCTTCTACTATTGGCACGCCGACGAGATGCCGCTGCCGCGCGCCGAGATCGAGTCACACTCGGCCAACTGGCACATCGTGCCGGCAAGCGCCGCCGTCAATCGCACGCTGCGCCGCGTGCGCGTGGGCGAGGTGCTGCGGATCGAAGGCGAACTCGTGGACGTCGCTGGGCCGGATGGAGGCGCGGCGCGCACCTCGCTGCGGCGCGATGACACCGGCGCGGGAGCCTGCGAGATCGTTCTCGCGCAGTCGCTCGCGCCGGTGGGCGGGTAACGCTATCCTGACGCGATGATTGCCAGCCTGTCCGGTGTGCGGGCCGTGAGACCCGCCACCGGCCCACTCAACCTGATCCTCAAGGGTCGCGAAGTCGGCACCACCTCGAATGCCACGGAAATCGCGTTCGCGGGCGCGACCGGCGACGTGCCCGACGATCTCGAATACGCGGAAGTCCATGCCACGGGACCGTCCGGGAAGGCATGGTCGGTGCGAACCGCGCGCGGCGAGTTCGTGATCCACGCGCGTGATGCCTTTCTGCATCGTGATGTGTCGGTCCGCTTGCGCGGCCTGTTGCCCCGGCACGAGCCTCCACGATTGCGCCGCCTCGCGTGGGCCTGGCTGCCGACGATCGTCGCCTCGCCGCTCGGCCGCCGGCTGCTGCTCGCGGTGCGGGGGCGCTGACATGCCGGCGGCGCTCTGGGCGCTCGCGCTGGCCGCGGGCATCGGCATCACGATCCAGGTGGGACAGAACGCCGCGCTGCGCACGCAATTCGGGTCCGCAGGCCTGGCGACCCTCGTCAACTTTTGCGTCGGCATCACCGCCCTGCTCGCATTCCTTGTTGCGACCCGGACACCGGTTCCGCCCCGTGAAGCCATCGCCGGCGCGCCGTGGTGGGCGTGGTTCGGTGGTCTCTTCGGGGCGTTCTACGTCGCGGCAGTCACCATCGCCGGCCCCAGGCTCGGCGCCACCGTGCTGATCGCAGTGACGGTTCTCGGCCAGCTGATCGCTGCGCTCATCATCGACCAGAACGGTTGGCTCGGATTTCCGCAGCAGCCGGTGACGCTCGCACGCGTTGCGGGCTGTGCGCTACTGCTGGCCGGCGTGTGGCTCGTTTCGCGCAGCTGAGAGGTATCCGCAAGACATGACGAACTCCCGCATTCCGGTCACGGTGCTCACGGGTTTCCTCGGCGCCGGCAAGACCACGTTGCTGAATCGCATCCTCACCGAGCGGCACGGCAAGCGTATCGCGGTGATCGAAAACGAGTTCGGTGAGGTCGGTGTCGACCAGGCGCTGGTGATCGGTGCCGAGGAAGAGCTCTTCGAGACGAACAACGGTTGCATTTGTTGCACGGTGCGCGGCGACCTGCTGCGCATCCTCGGGCAGCTCATGCGCCGCCGCGACAAGTTCGATTACGTGCTGATCGAGACCACCGGGCTCGCCGATCCGGGTCCGGTCGCGCAGACCTTCTTTCTCGATGACGAGCTGCGCGAGCAGTTCGTGCTCGATGCCATCGTCACGCTGGTTGATGCGCGCCACTTCGAGGGGCAGCTCGCGAGCGCGCGCGAGGCGGCCGAGCAGGTCGCGTTCGCGGATGTGCTCGTGCTCAACAAGACCGATCTCGTCGACGAGGCGGCGCTCGCGCGCCTCGAGTCGCAGGTGCGCGGCATCAATGCTACGGCGCAGATCCATCGCGCGCAGAACGCCGCTGTGCCGATCGACCAGTTGCTGGGTCTCGGTGCCTTCGACCTTTCCCGTGCGCTCGCAGTCGACGAGACCTTCCTCGAGCCGCAGTATCCGTTCGAGTGGGCGGGCGCGTATCAGCTCAGCAAGGGGCAGCACACGCTGCGCGTGGGCGCAGCGCATGGAGACGACCACGGGCACGATCACGATCATGACCACGATCACGGCAGGGGCCTCGCGGCAGTGCTGTTGCCCGTCGCTGCGGCGACACGCGAAGCGCTCGATGCGGCCGTCGAGCCCGCGGTGCGGGCCTTCGCAGAGCCGGCCGTCGGGGTCCCCTGCGGCGGCACGCTGCAACCCGCAGCGCATCGCTACACGCTCGATCTCGCCCACGACGGCGCAATCGCGACACTCGACATCGCCGCCGACGGTGCCTACGCCCTCTTTCTGGAACATGGCCCAGCCAACGGTCTGGCTCTCAGCCCGCCACCCGCCGCCCACCGCCCGTTCGCGTCGCACTCGCACGCCGCCGGCATTGCCTCCATCGGCATCGACGACCCGCGCCCGCTCGATCCGCGCAAGTTGAACGACTGGCTCTCGTATCTGCTGCAGAGCCGCGGCCAGGACATCTTCCGCATGAAGGGTGTGCTGTCCCTGAAAGGTGAGGACCGCCAGTATGTGTTTCACGGCGTGCACATGATGTTCGATGGTCGTGCGGGCGGATCGTGGGGCGCGGCGCAGCGCCGCAATCGCCTCGTCTTCATCGGGCGCAATCTCGATCGCGCGGAGCTCGAGGCAGGGTTCGAGTCGGCGGTCGCATGAGTGCGAAGATGCCCCCGGCGCGTCTCGACGCGTTGTGGAACATTGATGTCGGCGATTATCCGACGGCACTCGTCTGGCTGCCGGACGGCGCGCAGCTCGCGGTCGGCGCCGCGTCCGGCGAGGTCAGCCTGCTGGCGGCGACGGACGGTGCACGACGCGTGATCGGCGGGCACGAGAATGGTGTGCTGGCGCTTGCGTGCCGCAGCGACGGCGCACGCATCGCAACGGGGGGGCAGGACTGCGGGATTGCCGAGTGGCAGATGCCCCAGGGCGAGCTCCTGCACCGCACGACCCCTGGCAAGGCCTGGGTCGAACACCTGGCCTATCAGCCCGGCGGCAAGTTGCTGGCGTCCGCCGCGGCGAAGCGGGTCGATCTGTGGTCGGAGACGGGCGAACTGCAGCACAGCTTCGGGGAACACGGCGGTGTGGTCGCGGGACTTGCCTGGAGCGGAGGGAAGCGCCTCGGCGCCGCCGCATTCGGCGGCCTGTGGCTGCACGCGATCGGCGACGGGACGTATTCGACTGAAGCACTGCCGTGGAAGGGCGCGCCGCTCACACTCGCGTGGAGCCCGAACGGCAAGGTGATCGCCTGCGGCATGCAGGATGCGAGTGTGCATTTCTGGCGTCGCCCCGGCGGGCACCACTCGCAGATGGCGGGCTACGCCACGAAGGTACGCGAAACGAGCTGGAGCGCGAACAGCCGCTGGCTCGCGACGGGTGGCGGGCAGAGCGTCATTCTGTGGGATTTTGGCGGCAAGGGGCCGGAGGGCACGCGACCCGTGCAACTCGACGGGCACACCGATCGCATCACGGCGCTCGCCTTCCAGCGCGAGGGTGGGCATCTGGTCTCGGGTGGCAGGGACTGGCGGCTGTCATTGTGGCGCCCGGGCAGTACGACGCAGGCGCTCGATGCGCACCTGCTCGGCGCACCGGTCTCGGCACTGGCGTGGTCACCCGATAGCCGCCGCGTTGCGGTCGCCAGTGAAAACGGCGAAATCGCCCTTTATGCGCTCGCAGTCTGAGGCGCGGGCGCCCGCACGCGCACACCGAGCGAGGCATAGGTGGCGAGCTGTGCCTGAAAGGCCTGTGTCCAGCTGAGGCGCAACGCGCGCTCACGCGCCGCGCGGCCGAGCGCGCTGATGTCGCGATCGTAGAGTGCCGCGATCGAGTCGGCGAAGCTTTGCGCATCGCCCGGCTCGACGAGCAGTCCGACCTCGCCATCGACGAGTTCGGGCACGGCGCCCGCGCGCGCGGCGATCACCGGCCGGCCGCAGGCGAGCGCCTCGACGATCACGAGACCGAAGGTTTCACGCGTGCCCGCGTGCACGAGCGCATCACAGGAGGCGATCCAGCGCGCGAGCTCGCCGCTGTCGCGGCGGTAGGGAATGGCCGTGACATTGGGCGCGAAGGATTTCGCCTCGCCGCCCCCGATCAGCAGCAGGTGATAGGGCTTGCCGAGCCGTGCGAAGGCCTCGAACAGCACCGGAAGATTTTTCTCGCCCGAGAAGCGGCCGGCGAACACGAGGAGACGTGTGTCCTGCCCGAGCCCGAGTTCGCGCCGCACGTCGAGCGTGCGCTGCGCAGGGTTGAAAGTATCGACGTCGACACCGAGCGGTTGACAGATGACACGCGTGACACCGAGGCCACGGAGGTAGTCGCGCATGTAACGACTCGGCGCCAGCACCGCGTCGAAACGGGCGTAGAGCCAGCGCACGTAACGCGCGAAGCCCGCACCGATCGTGGTGCCCATGCGCTGCGTGACGAGCTGCGGCAGGTTCGAGTGGAAGAAGGCGACGAGCGGAATGCCGCGGCGCTGCGCGACCTGGGCGGCACACCACGCCGGATGAAAGGCGTCACCGACTTCGATCAGGTCGGGCTCGAGCGCGGCGAGCATCGCGGACCAGCGCGGCGGGTCGATCGGCAGGCGGTAGTTGAAGGTGCCGGGAATCCTGACACCGCGCAGGGTCGAGATACCGCCCGGCGCAAACTCCTCGCGCTCGCCGGGGACAAGGAGCGTGTGCCGCCAGGGGGTATGCGCGGCGTACCACGCGTGCTTCGCCATGAGATAGCGCTTGACGCCGCCACTCGTCGGTGAGAAGAACACGGTTGTATCGACGACATGCATGGTCTGTGGCCGGAATTGCACCCGCCCGGTCCGGATGTGTCAAGCTTGGCGCCATGAGAACGCTTCCAATCCTTGTTGTGGCGGGTGTTGCGGCAGCGGCGAGTGCCGCAGCGCCTGCGGATAGCGGCGATGCCGCGATCGCCGCGCGGGTCGCGCAGGAAATGCCGCGAGTCGTGGCTTGGCGACGCGATTTCCATCAGCACCCCGAGCTGTCGAATCGTGAGATACGGACGTCCGGCATCGTCGCCGAACATCTGCGGCGCCTCGGGCTCGAAGTGAAAACCGGTGTCGCGAAAACCGGAGTCGTCGCCGTGCTCGAGGGCGGTCGTCCCGGGCCGACCGTGGCGCTGCGCGCCGACATGGATGCGCTGCCGGTCGTGGAAAAGGCCGATGTGCCGTTTCGCTCGACTGTCACGACCACCTATCAGGGTGACACAGTGGGAGTCATGCACGCCTGCGGACACGACGCGCATACCGCCATGCTGATGGGCGTTGCAGAGATTCTCGCCGGGCTGCGTGCAGACCTGCCGGGCAAGGTGCTGTTCATCTTCCAGCCCGCCGAGGAAGGGCCTCCCGATGGCGAGGATGGCGGCGCGCCGCTGATGCTGAAGGAAGGCGTCTTCGCGAGCGGCAAGCCCGATGCCCTCTTCGGCTTGCACGTCTTCTCGACGCTCCCTGCCGGCGTGATCGGCTACCGGCCTGGCCCGTTCATGGCAGGCTCCGACGGGTTTCGGCTCGTGGTCACCGGTCGGCAGACGCACGGGGCGCGGCCGTGGGCGGGACTCGACCCGATCGTCGTGTCGTCGCAGATCATCTCCGCGCTGCAGACCGTGGTGAGCCGCCAGATCGACCTCACGCAGAATCCGGCCATCGTCACCGTGGGCACGATCCGCGGCGGCATGCGCGGCAACATCATCCCGGATACCGTCGAGATGCGCGGCACCATCCGCACTTACGATCCGGCGCAGCGCACGGACGTGCTCGCGCGCGTCGAGCGCACGGTCACGCACATCGCGGCGGCGAGCGGCGCAACCGCGCAATTCGAGCTCACCGGGCGGCCCAATCCCGTGACGGCAAACGACCCGGCCCTGACGCAGCGCGCCGTGCCGACCCTTGCGCGCATCGCGGGCGAGGGACACATCCGTGAAATCGGCCTGCAGACGCCTTCCGAGGACTTCTCGTACTTCGCGCGCGAAGTGCCGAGCCTCTTCTTTTTCGTGGGTGTGGCGCAGCCGGGTGTGCCGCCTGCTGAAATCGCCGACAACCACTCGCCGCTTTTCTACATCGACGAATCCGCGCTGCCCGTGGGCGTGCGGGCCCTGACGCAGTTGACGGTCGACTACCTCACAGGGCGGATGCAATAGGCAGGCGGCGAATCCGCTTGCCGGTCGCCGCGAAGATCGCGTTCACGACCGCTGCCGCCACGGGCGGCACGCCGGGTTCGCCGACCCCGCCCATCGGGCCGTCGCTCGCAACGAGTAGGGTGTCGACGAACGGCATTTCGCTGAGGCGAAGTATCCGGTAGTCGTCGAAATTCGATTGCACGGCGCCGCCACGTTCGATGCCGATCTCGCCATAGAGTGCGGCGGAAAGACCAAAGACCACCGCGCTTTCCATTTGCGCGATCACCCCCGCCGGGTTCACGACGAAGCCGCAGTCGATCGCGCAGGTGACGCGATGCACGCGCACGCTGCGACCCTCGACCGAGACCTCGGCCACCTGCGCAACGATGCTGCCGAACGACTCGTGCAGCGCAATTCCGAGATGATGCCCCGGTTCCAGCGGCTGGCCCCAGCGCGCGCGCCGGGCCGCTGCGTTCAGCACGGCGAGATGGCGCGGCTTGCCTGCGAGCAGTTCGCGACGCAACTCGAGCGGATCGCGGCCGCCGAGCTGCGCGAGTTCGTCGAGCACGCCATTCACCACGAAACCGGTGTGTGAATGCCCGACCGATCGCCACCATTGCACGGGCACCGGCGAGGACGCTTCGTGCACGTCGACGTGCAGGTTCGGGATGGACCAGACCATATCGGCGGCGCCCTCGGCCACGGTCGGATCCGGCTCGCCCGCCGGGATGAGACTTTCGAATGGCGAGCCGCGCAACACCGGCTGCGTGGCGATCGTGTGATGCCACGCGACGGGCCGGCCCTCGCCATTGACTGCAGCGCGCACACGGCTGAGGCCGAAGGGTCGGTACCAGCCGCCGCGCATGTCATCTTCGCGTGTCCACGTGACCTTGACGGGACGGCCCGCGGCCCTGGCGAGTTCAACCGCCTCGAGAACGAAGTCGGCGCGCGGATTGCCGCGTCGCCCGAAGCCGCCACCGAGGAAGGTCGTGTGGATCTGCACCTTTTCCGGCGCAATGCCGAGCAGCGCAGCGGCCGCTGCGCGATCGGTCGTCTGCATCTGCGTGCCGGTCCAGATCTCGCAGCCCTCGCCGGTCACATGTGCGACGCAGTTGAGCGGCTCCATGCAGGCATGCGCGAGGTAGGGCAGCTCGTACTCGACATCGAGGCTGCGCGCCGCGCCGGCGATCGCGGCACTGGCATCCCCCGAGCTCTTCGCCACCTGGCCCGCACCGCGCAGTAACGCCTGGTAGCGTGTGCGCAGCGCATCGAGGGACAGATCCGCCCCGGCGCCGGGTGCCCAGTCGATCACGAGCGCGTCGCGGCCGCGCTGCGCGGCCCAGGTGTTCGTGGCGAGCACCGCGACGCCCGCCGTGATCAGCTGTACGTCGAGCACGCCGGCGACCGCACGTGCGGCACGATCGTCGACCGAACGCACGGTGCCGCCGAAGGCCGGCGCGCGCGCGATCGCGGCGTGCGCCATGTCGGAGCGCATCACGTCGATGCCGAAGCGCGCGCGCCCGGTCACCTTGGGGGCGCTGTCGAGCCGGCGCAGTGGGCGGCCGATGTAGCGGAAGTTCGCCGGATCCTTGAGCACGACGTTGCGTGGCGGCGAAAGTGCACCCGCGTCCTGCGCGAGCTCGCCGTACTTTGCGCGCTGCCCCCCGCCGAACACCTGCCCGTCGTCAGTCCCCAGCGAGGCGGATGCGACACCCCAGCGTCGCGCTGCGGCCGCGAGCAACATCGCGCGCGCCGTTGCGCCCGCCCTGCGCAGTGGCTCGTAGCTCGTGTTCGTGCTCATGCTCCCGCCGGTGAACTGCATCGGCATGCCCGGGTAGTAGTACGCGGCGTCGACCGGTGCGAACTCGATGCGGATGCGGCGCGGGTCGACGTCGAGCTCCTCGCCGAGAATCTGCGCGAGGCTCGTGTAAATGCCCTGGCCCATCTCGGACTTCGGCAGCCAGACAGTGACCGTATCGTCGGGCGCGACGTGCACGAACGCATTCGCAGAGAGGCCGGGGCCGCGCGCAGCGGCGAAATCGCCGGCAGCCGGTCCGCGGCGAGCGGCGAAATACCAGGGGACGAGAAGGCCGGTGGCGATGACGCCGCTGCCCACGAGAAACATGCGCCGGCTCGCCCGCGCACTCTCCTCGCCGGGTCGCCGCGCGCTCATCGCGGTGCCTCGAGCAGTTCGGACGCACGTTTCACCGCGGCGCGGATGCGCTGATAAGTGCCGCAGCGGCAGAGGTTGCCGTCCATGGCCGCGTCGATCTGCGCATCGGTGGGAATCGGCGTGTCCGCAAGGAGCGCTGCCGCGGCCATGATCTGCCCCGATTGGCAGTACCCGCACTGCACGACGTCGAGTTCGGTCCAGGCGCGCTGCACTGGGTGACTGCCGTCCGGCGACAGCCCTTCAATCGTCGTGATCCTGCGTCCCACCGCTGCCGCCAGCGGCGTGACGCAGGCGCGCGCTGGCGCACCGTCGAGGTGAATGGTGCAGGCCCCGCACAGGCCCTTGCCGCAGCCGTACTTCGTGCCGGTGAGACCGGCGAGGTCACGCAGCGCCCAGAGGAGGGGCATTGCCGGATCTGCGTCCAGCTCGTGGCGTGCGCCATTGATTTCGAGGGTGATCATGGCGCCGATGTTACGAGTTTGGCTATGCTCGCGGCAAAGGGGTCAGCACATGACGCGCGCCGCAAGACCATCGACGGGCCGATAGCCGATGAAGGCCGGCATCGCCGCTGATGGGGCGCCGTTGACACGCCTCCTCGCGCGCCTTGCGCGTGTCGAGCCACGCGAGGCGCCCGCCGTCCTCACGGCCGTCGCGCTCTTCTTCTGCGTGCTCGGTGGCTATTTTGCCGTGCGCCCGCTGCGCGAGACGATCGCGACGATCCTTGGCGGTGACCGCGTCGCTGATCTCTGGGTCGTGACATCAATTGGCGCCGTCGCCATCGTGCCGCTTTATGGCTGGCTCGTCGGCCGGGTGCGCCGCTCGATCCTGATGCCCTCCATCTACGGCTTCGTGGCGGTATCGCTGGCGGTGTTCGGCTTCCTGTTCCATTCACGCCCTGAAGACATCGCGGTCGGCGCGGTCTTCTATGTCTGGATCAGCGTGCTGAACCTGATGCTGGTGTCGGTGTTCTGGAGCTTTCTTCTCGAGCTCTTCGACGGTGCGCAGGCGAAGCGGCTGTTCGGCTTCATTGCGGCGGGCGGCACTGCCGGGGCACTCGTCGGGCCACTGCTCACCGATCTCACCGTGCGGCACATCGGCAATGCGGGCGTGCTCTTCATCGGCGCCACCCTGTTCGTCGGTGCGATCGTCGCGCAGCGCGTGCTGGTCGCGATCTGGAGGTCGGGACGTGTGGGACCGGCCGCGGCAGCCGACAGTGGACTCGGCGGCAATCCTTTCGCCGGCTTCGCGATCGTGTTCCGTTCGCCCTACCTGCTGATGCTGGCGCTCTTCGTCGTTCTGCTGTCGAGTGTCAACACGTTCCTCTACTTCGAGCAGCTCGACATCGTGCGCGACGCGTTTCCGGATGTCGCGCAGCGCACGCAGATCTTCGCGCGCATCGACTACGCAGTGCAGACCCTGACGGTGCTCTCGCAAATCTTCCTGACGGGGCGCATCGCCGCGACCTTCGGCGTGCGGACGCTGCTCGTCATGGTGCCACTCGCGATGGTGGCGGGTTTTCTGGCGCTCGCGGTTCTGGGCGGGTTCGCGATCCTCGCGGGCGTCATCATCCTGCGCCGCTGGGGTGAGTACGCGTTCATCCGCCCCGGTCGCGAGATGCTGTTCAGCCGCCTCGACACGGAATCCAAGTACAAGGCGAAGAACCTGATCGACGTCCCGATCTACCGCGGCGCCGATCTGCTGGTGGCGCAGTTGCAGAACGCACTTCGGCAGGGCGGGCTGTCCAGTGCAGGCGTGGCGCTCCTTGGCGCCAGCGCGGCGCTCGCATGGGCGGGCGTGGGGATGTGGCTCGGGCGGCGCGCAACGCGCGACGGGCGATGAGTGGCGGGCTACGGGCCAAGAGCTGCGGGCTGCGGGCCAGAGGCGCGGATCATCCGCCGCCTCGCTCTAACCGCCGCCCCTCGGCGCCCTCCACGCTCGTTGGCGGATGATCCGCGCCTCTGGCGCGCCGCTCGTAGCCCCTCTTCACCTGCGAAGGGCAGCCGGCATCGCGCCCGAGCGGGAGCGCGGTATCCGGTGCCGAGCGTGGAGAGCGCCGAGGAGCGGCGAACTGCGCCCGGCGTCCGCATTTCTTGCCGATTCTGCATTTCCCATGCGCCGGGCGCCGCCGCGACGAGGGCACCGCCGCAGGCGGCGCTCGACCCGCGAGGAGCCGGATGCCGCGCTCCCACTCGGGCCCGCAGCCCGCTACAACACCGCCGCGATCGCCGCGTGCGCCGCGCTCTCCGGGTGTGCGGCCGCAGCCGCGCCCTCAGCGTCCGGCGCTGCGCTGTCGGCACCCGGTAGCGCCGCCAGCAGCTCCGCGGCACTCGCGAAGCGCTGACTCGGCACCTTCGACAGCAGCCTGTCAACGAGCGGCTGGAGCGCCGCATGTTCCGCGGGCAGCGGCGGTACCGGCGAGGACACGTGCGCCTGCAGTACTTCGATGGCCGTGTCACCCATGAAGGGCTTGCGGCCGCTCAGCATTTCATGGAGCACGATGCCGAGGCTGTAGAGATCGCTGCGCGCGTCGAGTGTCGCGCCCTGCGCCTGCTCCGGGCTCATGTAATAGGGCGAGCCGCGCAGCAGGCCGGTGTGCGTCGTCGTCGCCTCGCCGCTCATGGCGCGCGCGAGACCGAAATCAATCAGCACGATCTCGTCGTTCTCGCGCAGCATCACGTTGGGTGGCTTCAGGTCGCGATGCACGAGCCCCGCCGCATGCACGACACCGAGCGCGCGCGCGATCTTGCGCAGATAATCCAGCGCTTCCTCCGCCGCCATCGGGGGCTGCATCCGCGCCTTCAGGTCGCCTCGCGGGAAGTATTCCATCGCGAGGTACTCGAGGCCGTCGTGCACGCCGTAGTCGTAGATGTCGATGATCGACGGATCGTGAATCGACGTGAGTGCCTCGTGCTCGCGCGCGAAATGCTGTCTCGCTCCGCGCACCACCGATCCACCGCCATCGATGAGTTGCGCCTCGTCGTCACCGGCGCGCGTGACCTTGAGCGCGACGAGCGCGTCGAGTTCGAAGCTGGTTGCGAGGTAGACCACGGCACGGTCCGATTCGCCGAGCACATCGAGGATCGCGTAGCGCGGTATCAGGTTGCGCGGCAGGCGCGCCCGCGCCGCGGTGGCCGCGGCGAGCGCCGGCAGTCGCGTCGGCGGCGGGACCGCCGTCTTGCGCGCGCGTTCGTTGTTGCGGCGGCGCTCGACGAGGCGCAGCGCGATCTTGATGGACGTGCCGAGTCGCGCCGGAGTGAGCAGTTGTTTCGGCAGGTAATCGGTCGCGCCGAGACGGATCGCCCGCACGGCGGTAAGCTCGTTGCCGCCGGCGGCGATGGCGACGATGGGCGGCAGATCTGTCTGGTCGCGCAAGCGGCGCAGCCAGTCGAGCCCGTCGGCTGCAGCGTCCTCGGGACTTGCGCCGAAGTTCATCGCAAGCAGCAGGGCGTCGAAGTCGCGAAAATGCACCTTGCCGCGCCGTCGCTCGAACTCGGGGATACCGACGAATTCGACGTTCGCATCCGGCAGCACTGCGCCGACATGTGCGGTGAGCCACGCGCCATAGCGCGCGTCGTCGTCGATGATCAGGATCCGGTGGGACATGCGACGGGCGGCGCTCATTCCAGATCGAAGCGGATGCGCAGCTTCGACCGCTGCGGCACGACCACACCGTCTTGCTCGACCGGCTTGAAGCGCCAGCGTTCGAGCGCCTCGCTCGCGGCCCGGTCGAAGACTCCTGCCGGGGACGCACCGACAACCCGCACGTCACTCACCGCGCCCGCCGGCGTCACTGTGAACTCGAGATCCACCCAGCCGGTCTGGCCTTGCGCGCGCGCGGCGTCCGGATAGCGCGGCTCGACCATGCGTACCCGCGTCAGCTGGCTTACAGGGACGATGCTCGCGGCGCGGCTCGCGCGCGCCTCTTGTGTCGCGATGTCGCGTCTCGCGTTCGCTACCTCGAGCCCCGAGAGGCCGAGTGCTTCGGCCTGGGTGATCCAGCGCCCGGCGCCGGCGATATCCGCGCGGGCAAGGGCAGCGCGCGATTCAGCAAGCATTTCCTTGCCGAGCGCATCGCGTGCGGCCAGGGTAGCCGGGTGCTGCGGGTCGACTTCGCGCATCTGCATGTAGAGGGCGCGGGCGCTGTCCGCCGCCGGTTCCACGAGCTGATGCTGTCGCAACCGGTCCCCGAACTGCTGCGCAAGGGCGCTGAGCGCATTGGCCTTGTGCTCGATCTGCGCGCTCTGCAGATCGCGCCGCAGGTTCCCAAGGTCCGTGCGGGTCAGTCCGATTTCTTCGCCCGCATCGATCCAGCGCCCGGCCGTCGCGAAGTCGCCCGCTGCGATCGCTCGAGCCACCGCGCCGGGGAGCGCTTCCTGGAGCGCCTGCTCCGCGGCCTGCAAGCCTGCGTGCCGGGGCGCGAGCGCGCGCGCCGATTCGATATAGAACCGTGCGTTGTCCTGCGCGGGTTCGAGCAGCGCACCGGTCTTCACCCGTGCATCGGCGAGGGCGAGAAAGGCCGCGGCCTGGCCGTCGATCTCCTGCTGCTGGAGCTCGCGTTTCGCGGCGCCAATCAGCTCCGATCCGCCGGCCGATCCGCTCTCGAGCACCGCGATGGCCCGCCCGAGATTGCCGCTGGCCGCAGCCTGGCGTGCGGCCGCCAGCAAAAGACGCTCGCGCTCCTTGCCGATCTGCGTCGTGAGGAAGGCGACGCGCGGGTGATCGGCGCGCACGTTACGCGCGGAGTCGACGAGGCGGGAAGCCTCATCGAGTTGCTCAGCGACAATCGCTTTCTCCGCGTCGCCGAGCAGTTTGTCGACCGTCTTGTCGAGGCCTGCTGCGGCGTCCGCGCGCTCGCGTGCATCCAGCGACGCGGAGTCGGAATCCGCAGGCGCCGAAGCGCCCGTAGCTGGTGTGCTGGTCGACAGTGTTGCCGGCCTGGCCGCGAGCGGCGAGGGATCGTCCCGGACGAACCACCAGATCGCGACGGCAACCACGATGGCGAGGGCGAGGCCGCCGGCAACCAGGGGTGCGCGAGAAGGGCCCGCGGCCCTGTGCATCCGCGAGGGCGCGGGAGCGGGAGCTGGGACTGGCGGCACTTCGTCGCTGCGGCGGAAAGCCGATTCCACGAACAGCTTCACGCGCTGCGCGGAGACGGGCTTGTGCAGGAAGCGGAACACGCGACCGTCGGTGATCTGGGAGGCGAGCTTGCCCTGATCGGTTGCGGTTCCCGCCACGACGAGTACGAGATCGGGAAACTGTGTCTTGAGGCGCTCGGTCAGCAGCGCAATCGGCTGGGGGCAGGCAGCGCTGTCGATCAGCGCTGCGCGGGTGTGGCTTGCGATGAGATGTTCAGTGAGGGCGGTATCAGACGCCACCACCGTGAACGGATGCTCGGGGTCGATCGCCGCGCGCAGGGTTTCGACGAGCGCGGCGTCCCGTGTCAGAGCGAGCAGGCCCGGGCGCGCCGCCACTGGCACGAAGCCGGACCGAAAAACCGCTGGCTCCTCCCGGGATCGTTGTGCAGGGCTCTCCGCCACGGTGTGCTCCGTTGTAATGGAGCGGATTTACAGGGGTTTATCGCAATTTTCTGTGACCGTATTCCTTCCCGGGGATTCCCCGGGCGTCGCGGGCACGCGACGCCCGGATTCGCGAACTGTGTCACATTCCGGGTGGGCGGCTATCATCGCCCGCATGGCGGTCTGTTTCCGTTTCGTGGCGGCTTTTCTCGCGGCTGGTGCGCTCTCCCTGCATGCAGCGGAAGCGGCTGCCGGGGTCAGTGGTGCGCAGGAGCGCGCCGCACAGGAGTTTCTGGCGGCGGTGGCGTCAGGCAGTCCGCTGGCCGTTGCGCAGGCCCTGCATCCCGACGATCTGCACCGCTTGCGCGTTGCCATCACCTCGCGTCTGCAGGCCGACGCTGCCGTGGGGGACCCCAGTGTGCGCCAGCGCCTCTTCGGCGAGGCTTCGAATCTTGGCGATATCGAGCGCCTGACCGACGTCAATTTCTTTGCGGCGTTCGGCACTCGGCTGCGCTACCCGGGTCGGCTGTTCGCGAAAGTGCGTGGTCTCGAAGCGGTGCGCGATGGCGATCAACTCGTGCATGTCGTCGTTCGCGGCGAGCAACCGGAGGGCCGTGGCAAAACCCGCGTCGTGACGCTCGTGACGCTGCTGCCCTACGGCAAGGAATGGAAGGCGGCGGTCCCGGGCGAAATCGAGGCGCAGGTGGAAGACCTGCTCGATGGTCGTGAGGCGAACGCTGGCCTCGCGCCCGTTCGCGTCCCGCCAACCACGGGTGCTGCTGCCGGGGGTGCCGCCGCGAAGGTCACCAATACGCCCGCAATCCGGACCCTGCTGGCCGATGCCGCGGGCGCGTTGCTCGAGAACCGCTGCGAGGATTACTACGGACAGTACATGAGCCCGGCTTTCCGTCGCGAGACGTCGGCAAAGGCGCTCGCGACGCTCGTGAAGAGTTGCGAACGGAGCGACTCGCTGCGCGAAACGCTGGTCTCGGCGCTGCACATCGTGCAGGATTCGGCGCCGGTATTCGATCGCGGCGGCAACCGCGCGACCTACGACACGACCGGTCGCGGCCTGCCCTTCGACCGTTTCGTGCTCGAACGCCAGGGCGATCGCTGGTACATCGCGGAATGAGCATGCTCGTGATTCGTCCGGCGGTTGCTGCGGACGCGCCGCTGCTGCTGTCGCTGATCCGTGGGCTCGCGGACTACGAGAAGCTCTCGCATGAGGTGGTTGCAACCGAAGAACAACTCGCAGCTGAACTCGGCGCCGCGCGGCCGGTCGTGCAGGCGCTCGTCGCGGAGCGCGCGGGGCGCGCACTCGGTTTCGCGCTCTACTTCTTCAGCTTCTCCACCTTCCTCGCCCGCCAGGGGCTGTATCTCGAGGATCTCTACGTGCTGCCGGAGGCGCGTGGCGGCGGCATCGGGCGCGCGCTCCTTGTCGAGCTCGCGCGCCGCGCGGCAGAGCGGGGCTGCGGTCGCATGGAATGGTCGGTGCTCGACTGGAATGTCGACGCCCAGCGCTTCTATCGGAGCCTCGGCGCGCGCCCCATGGATGACTGGACAGTCTGGCGGCTCGATCGTGCGGGCATCGAGTCGCTGGGTTACGATGCCGGATTCACGGAGAGGAGAACATCATGAGTGTTGCCAAGGTCAGCGAGATCATCTCGAGCTCCACGAAGGGTTTCGACGATGCCATCGCAAGTGGCGTGAAGCGCGCGACGAAGACCCTGAAGGGCATCCAGTCAGCCTGGGTCGCCGATCAGGAAGTGCTCGTGAAGAACGACAAGGTGGTCGAATACCGCGTGCGCCTGAAGCTCACGTTCGTTCTCAAGTAGGCGCGCTCGCGCGGTCGGCGCGTCAATCGCGCTCGAGCAGGAAGCGCGTGCCGCGGTAGCTCATCACGACACCCGAGGCGGTGATCGCTTCGACACGTGCCCCATCACGCGTCGATTCCCCCTCGCGCAGGCGCTGCATGTTGACGAGCACGAAGCGGTCCGCGGCGCGGGTCGCGTAGACGAGCATGTCGAGGTGCAACTGGGGCAGCTGGCTGCTGATGGCAGCGGGCAGCTTGTCGACCGTCGGCGCGAAATCGCTTTCCCGCGCGGCGGCATCCGCGCCGGTGGCGGGCGGGCGTTGCGCCTCCGCGCTCCCTTCCGGCAGCGCTTCCTCGTAATCGGCAGGGTTCTCCGCTTCCTCCGCGGCAGGGGCAGGTGGGAGCGAATGCTGTGGCGGCAATACCGCGGTGCTCGCTGACGGTGCCGTTGCAGCCGGTGCCTTGGGGGGCGGTGCCGGCGCAGGCCGCGCGCTTGCGGGAGGCGTCGGGGCGACCACAGCAGTCGAGGCCGCGGGCGCACGGGAGCGGCTCACGAACCAGCCGAGCGCGAAGATGTTCACGAGCAGCAGGATGCCGAGCACAATCGCCCACATGGGCAGGCCGTTGCGCGGCGCGGCGTGACGGACTTCGAACAGTGCCGGCCCGGCCTGCCGCTGGCGCTCGCTATCGGACTTCTTCAGCGCATCGAGGATGAACGACATCGCTCAGCTCCCTGGCGCGCTCGCGACGAGAAGGGGCGTGTCCGCGGCGGGTGCGGCGGCATCGAGGGCGAGCTGCGTTTGCCAGCCGGCGATGCCGTCGACGTCGAGGCGGCGCTCTCGCTGGAAGTTTTCGACGAGCTGCACGAGCGACGCGTCATACCGCTCGCCTGCTGCTCCGGTATCCGTGATGCCAGCGAGCCGCTCGAGATGCTGGCGCAACCGCAGGACTTCCTCACCCGACATGCCGGGTGAAAGCGCCTTGACCGGCACCGCGGCGGGCTTCCACAAGAGCACGAAGTCGCCGAACCAGTAGCGCGCGAGGTCTGCGATGCGAACCGTGTACTCCGTGCCACCCACATCGAGGCGCGCGTCATCATCACCGAGCCCGACGAGCAGGACCTGGTGCGTGCCGC
Organism: Pseudomonadota bacterium; assembly: GCA_963204795.1. GTDB lineage: Bacteria > Pseudomonadota > Gammaproteobacteria > Steroidobacterales > Steroidobacteraceae > CADEFQ01. Next base: position 23,489 of record CAUJHX010000250.1, read on the forward strand.
CCTGGTCGTCCCCCAGCGTCAGCATGGCCGGGCGATTGTAGAGGCGCAGTTGCGCATACGAGCCCCGCAGGGCGACGCACTGCAGGCCAGCCCGACTTGCCTGCGCGCAGCCGTCGCCCGCGCCGGCTGCGAAGGTCGCGCTCCAACGTGCGAGCAGGCGCGAGAACGCCGCGTCGGTTGTCGTGGCGGCGGCATTCTTTGCCAGCAGTGTGGCAAGCGATTCGTATGCCGGTGGTGTCGGTGCCGGTGCGGTGACGGCGGCCGCTTGCGCAACGCCCGCTGCTGCGCCGGCATCCATGGTGCGGGTCGCTGGGGCTGCGGGCGTGTCGCGATCCAGCACACCCGATTGCCAGAGCGCCAGGCCCCCGAGCGCGGCCACCGCGGCGACACCTGCGCCCGCCGCCCACGGCAACCAGCGCGGGGTGATGCGCCGGTCGAACACTTCGCCCGCGGAACTGCGGATGATCGCTGCGGTGACCTTGTGCCGATCCTGCGTGTATGCACCCAGCAGTGCGCGGTCCGCGATCACGTTGATGAGTCGCGGAATGCCGCTCGACTGGCGATACAGCTCGGCGAGCGCGCCGTTCGTCAGGATGTCGGAGGTGGCCCCGGCAACGCGCAGGCGATGCCGCGCATAGGCCGCGGTTTCCGGCGCGGACAGCGGGTCGAGGTGATAGCGACCGGTGATCCGCTGCGCGAGCTGACGCAGCTCGGGTCGCGCGAGCATCTCGCGCAGCTCGGGCTGGCCGATCAGGATGATCTGCAGCAGTTTGTCGGTCGGCGTCTCGAGGTTCGTGAGGAGCCGCACCTGCTCGAGCACCGGCGGCGCGAGGTTCTGCGCTTCGTCGACGAGCAGCACGACGCGTCGTCCATCGGCGTGCGCGCGCAGCAGGTAGTGGTTCAGGATGTCGACGAGATCCTTGAGGCTCGAGACCGCGCGGTCGGGGAGGCCAATGCCGAGCTCCTCGCAGATCGTCAGCATGAACTCCGGCGCCGTCATGCGCGGATTGAGGATCAGGGCGATCTCGGCATTCTTCGGGATCTGGCCGAGCAGCGAGCGCACGATCGTCGTCTTGCCCGTACCCACTTCGCCCGTGAGCTGCACGAAGCCGCCCGCTTCACTGACACCATAGAGCAGGTGCGCCAAGGCCTCCGCGTGCCGCTCGCTCAGGTAGAGATAGCGCGGATCAGGCGTGATCGAGAACGGCTTCTCGTTGAGACCGAAAAACGACAGGTACATCGCGCGGGTTCGGTCGCCAGCCTTGGTGAAGTTGCGGGCAGTATACCGCGGGCCCGCTACACGACCTCGAACAGGCCCGCTGCACCCATGCCGCCGCCGATGCACATGGTCGTGACGACGTATTTCACGCCGCGCCGCTTGCCTTCGATCAGGGCGTGGCCGACGAGGCGCGTGCCCGAAACGCCGTACGGGTGGCCGACCGCGATCGCGCCACCATTGACGTTCAGCCGCTCATCCGGAATGCCGAGCTTGTCGCGGCAATAGATGACCTGCACCGCAAAGGCCTCGTTCAACTCCCACAGGCCGATGTCGCTTACCGAGAGGCCCGCGCGCTCGAGCAGGCGCGGCACCGCGAACACCGGTCCGATGCCCATCTCGTCGGGCTCGCAGCCCGCGACCGTGAAGCCGCGGAACACACCGAGCGGCGCGATGCCGCGCCGTTCCGCGAGCTTCGCGTCCATCACGACGCAGGCCGCGGCGCCGTCCGAGAACTGACTCGCGTTGCCCGCCGCGATCACGCCGCCGGGGATGGCTGGCTTGATCTTCGCGATGCCCGCGACGGTCGTGTCGGCGCGGATGCCTTCGTCCTTTGCGACCGTGACTTCGCGCGTGCCCACCGCCTGCGTCTTCGGGTCTGCCCAGGCGGCGGTCACGGTGATCGGCGCGATCTCGGCATCGAAGCGCCCCGCCGCCTGCGCGGCCGCGGCACGCTGCTGGCTCCTCGCACCGTACTCGTCCTGGCGCTCGCGCGAGATGCCGTAGCGCTGCGCGACGTTCTCCGCGGTCTGCAGCATCGGCATGTAGACGTCGGGCTTGTGCTCCTTGAGCCAGGGCTCGTACAACATGTGGCGGTTGAGCTCGTTCTGCACGCAGGAGATCGATTCAACGCCGCCCGCGACGACCACCGGCGTTTTCTCCACGATCACGCGCCCCGCGGCCATCGCGATGGTCTGCAGGCCGGAGGAGCAGAAGCGGTTGATCGTCGCGCCACCCGTCGTGACCGGGCAGCCGGCGCGCAGCGCCGCCTGGCGCGCGATGTTCAGGCCATCAGCACCTTCCGGGTAGGCGCAGCCGAGCAGCACGTCCTCCACTTCGGCCGGATCGATTCCGGCACGGGCAATGGCCTGCTGGACGACATGGCCCGCGAGGGTCGCGCCGTGCGTGATGTTGAAGGCGCCGCGCCAGGATTTCGCGAGCGGCGTGCGGGCGATGGAAACGATAACGGCATCGGTCATGTGTGTCCCCGGATTCAGCTGAAGGTCTTGCCCGCGGCCGCGAGCTTCACGAGCGAACGTGCCGGCTCCCAGGCGGTGGGGTCGCCGTGGCGGTTGCGCGCGAACTGCTTCATGCGCCGCACGACGACGTCGAGGCCGACAGTGTCCGCATACAGCATGGGTCCACCGCGGTGTGCCGGGAAGCCGTAGCCGTTGAGGTACACCATGTCGATGTCGGAGGCGCGCAGCGCGATGCCCTCCTCGAGGATCTTCGCACCTTCGTTCACGAGTGCGTAGACGAGGCGATCGACGATCTCTGCATCGCTCACCGCGCGGCGTTTCACACCGATTTCCTTCGAATACTCGACGACCATCTGTTCGACGACGGTCGACGCATGCGCGGTGCGATCGCCCGGCTTGTAGTCGTACCAGCCAGCGCCCGTCTTCTGGCCGAAGCGACCCTGCTCGCACAGCCGGTCCGCGAGGCGCGAGTAGACCATCATCGGCTTTTCCACGTAGCGGCGCTTCCTGATCGCCCAGCTGATGTCGTTGCCCGCGAGATCGTTGACGCGCAATGGCCCCATCGCAAAGCCGAATTTCTCCATTGCCGCGTCGATCTGCTTCGGCAACGCCCCTTCTTCCAGCAGGAACAGCATCTGGCGGCCCAGCTGCTCGAGCATCCGGTTGCCGATGAAGCCATCACAGACACCCGAGACGACCGCGATCTTCTTCATTGTCTTGCCGAGCTTCATCACGGTCGCGAGCACGTCCGGCGCGGTCTTCGCGCCCCGAACGACCTCGAGCAGCCGCATGACGTTCGCGGGGCTGAAGAAATGGGTGCCGATCACATCCCCCGGCCGCTGCGTGAAACCGGCGATCTGGTCGACGTCGAGCGTGGAGGTGTTCGTCGCGAGGATCGCACCAGGCTTCATCACGGCATCGAGTTTCCCGAAAACCGCTTTCTTGACTTCCATGTCCTCGAAGACCGCTTCGACCACGATGTCCGCCTGCGCGATGGCCGCGTAATCGAGCGCTGGTGTGATGAGCTTCATGCGCGCTTCGACATCGGCCTCGGTCATGCGCCCCTTCTTCACGGCGCCGCCGTAGTTGCCGCGGATCGTCGCAAGACCGCGATCGAGCGCCTCCTGCTTCATCTCGAGCAGGGTGACCGGGATGCCGGCGTTCACGAAGTTCATCGTGATGCCCCCGCCCATCGTGCCGGCGCCGATCACGGCCGCCTGCGTGATCGATCGGGTCGGGGTCGTGTCCGGCACGTCGGGAATCTTCGCGGCCGCCCGCTCGCCGAAGAAGATGTGGCGCAGTGCCCTGGATTCGGGCGAGTGCATCACTTCGTAGAAGAGCCGCTGTTCGGTCGCGAGGCCCTCATCGAACCGCTGGCTGGCTGCCGCAGTGACCGCCTCCACGCACTTGCCAGGCGCCGGATAGGGGCCGGCTATGCCCTGGACTGTATTGCGCGCGAACATCAGGAAGCCCTCGGGATTCGGGTGCTGCACTTTCAGGTCGCGCACGCGCTGCGGCGGCCGCTTCTCCCTGATCAGCCGCTCGGCGAACGCCACGGCGGCATCGAGCAGCTCGCCTTCGGCCAGCTCATCGAAAAGCGGCGTGCCCGCGAGCTTCTGCGCGGGGACGGCATTGCCCGAAACGATCATGTTAAGCGCAGCCTCGAGGCCAAGCGCACGGGGCAGGCGCTGGGTGCCACCCGCGCCCGGGATGAGCCCGATCTTCACTTCGGGCAGGGCGATCTGCGCGTCGGGCCTTGCGATGCGGAAGTGGCAGCCGAGCGCGAGCTCGAGGCCGCCGCCCATGCAGGCTCCGTGGATTGCGGCGACCACCGGTTTCGGGCTCGCCTCGAATGCCGCGATCACGGTGTGCAGCGTCGGCGGAGCACCCGCCTTCGGCGTGTTGAACTCGCGGATGTCGGCGCCGGCGGAAAAGCCGCTGCCGCTGCCCGTGAGCACGATCGCCTTCACGCCCGGCGAGCCGAGCGCCTTGTCGAGGGATTTGATCAACCCCGCGCGCAGCGCCGCCCCAAGCCCGTTGACCGGTGGGCTCGCCATCGTGATCACGGCGACCTTGCCGCGCTTCTCGTAACTCGTCGCGCTCATGCGTACCTGCTCCTCGCAAGACATCCCGGCCGGAAACCTGCCAGCCTATCGTCTGCCCCCCACCTTCGCCAGTTTCTTGATCAATGTAATTGCCGAACCGGCCGGTGGCTTCTACGCTACGGGGACGAATGGAATGGGGGTTCGCACCAGAGGAAGCAGCTTTTCACGCGGAAGTGCGCGAGTTCGTGCGCTCGAAGCTGCCGTTGGACCTGCGCCACAAGGTGATCGCGGGCGAAGCGCTCGCTTCGTCGTTCGGCAAGCACCTCTTCGACTGACAAGACCACGAAAGGCCCGGACTGATATGCGTTCAATGCGAGAGTTCTTTTGCCTGTCCATGGCGTGCGTGCTGGCAGGCTTGACGCCCGGTGGCGACGCCGCAGCACAGGGGCGTACCCTCGATGAGGTCGTCGTCACGGCGCAGAAGCGCACCGAGAACGTCCAGGATGTTCCGATCGTCGTCACGGCAATCTCGGGCCAGCTCTTGCAGGACACCGGTGTACGCGACATCAAGGACCTCACGATCCTGACGCCCGGTCTCATCGTCACATCGACCGCCAACGAGATGAGCACGACGGCGCGCATCCGGGGCGTCGGCACGGTCGGCGACAACATGGGCCTCGAGTCGTCGGTGGGTATCGTCATCGACGAGGTTTACCGCCCCCGCAACGGTGTCGGCTTTGGCGATCTCGGCGAGCTCGAGCGGATCGAGGTGCTGAAAGGGCCGCAAGGCACGCTCTTCGGCAAGAACACCTCCGCCGGCGTGATCAACGTGCGCACCGCCGCGCCGCAGTTCGACTTCGGCGGCACGTTCGAGGCAGTCGGTGGCAATCGCGGCGTCGCGGAGGGCTCGCTCTCGCTGACCGGTCCGCTCGTGGCGGACAAGCTCGCAGGGCGCATCTTCTACGGTTATCGCCAGCATGATGGGTACCTCGATGTCGCGACCCGCGCGCCACGCACGTCGACGGAAGACGTCAACCGCGAAGTCAGCACCACACGTGGGCAGTTGCTGTGGACGCCGGGCGACGACCTGAGCGTGCGCCTGATCGCCGACTGGTCGGAACGCGACGAGTCCTGTTGCCTCGGCGCGCAGTACGTGAATGGACCGAGCGCGGCGATCGTCAGCGCCATATCGGGTGGCGGCATTGCGATCCCCGTCCGGCCCTTCGCGCGTCGCACCTACGCCAATCGCGACACGCCGCAGGACATCCGCGACTACGGCGTGTCGGCACAGGTCGATTGGCGTCTCGCGGGTGGCGCGACCCTGACCTCGATCTCCGCGTGGCGTCACTGGGAATCGGAAATCGGGCAGGACGCCGATTTCACCGGGGCGGCCATTCTCTATCGCGACGCGAAGAGCTATGCCAACACGTTCGAGACGCTGACGCAGGAATGGCGCCTCGCGGGCGAGCGCGGCCGCCTCGAGTGGCTGGTGGGCGGCTTCTATGCCGACGAGGATCTCGACTCGGTGAATTCGCTGCGCTACGACAGCCAGTTCGAGTTGTATTACGGCCTCGCGCTCTCGGCCGGCATGTCGCCCGCCCTGATTCCGACCCTGCTGGGTCGCACGCCCGGCGCGTCGTTTGCCACCGGCAATGGCTCATACGACACCTACGGACAGAGCTCGACGAGCTGGGCGCTTTTCACGAACAATACGATCGCACTCACGGACCGGCTCGATCTCGGTCTCGGCCTGCGTTACACGAACGAGGCAAAGGACCTCGACTCCCGTTACACGAATCTGGGCACCGCAGCGTCCCCCGCGGGCGTGGGCTGCGCCACGGCGCGCGCGCGCTTCGCGCTCATCTCGTCTGCGCTGCCCGTGGCCGCGCTGCCGGGTTTCTACGGTCTCGGCTGCGCCACTTTCTCGGATCCGGCGTTCAACGATGCCACGACGCGCCAGTCGATCGACGAGGGCGAGTGGAGCGGCACCGCGAAGCTGGTCTATCACCTCTCGGACGACGTGATGTCCTATGCCTCGTATGCACGCGGCTACAAGGCCGGCGGCTTCAACCTCGACCGCGAGCGCATCGGCAGCCCGACGAACCCCGCGACGATCGCCGATCCCGACACCGCATTCGACAGTGAGACGGTCGATTCATTCGAGATCGGTGTGAAGTCGGCATGGCTCGACAACCGCCTCGCCTTGAACGGTGCCGTGTTCTACCAGAAGTACGATGGATTTCAGCTCAACACCTACAACGGCCTGCAGTTCATCGTCGCCTCGATCCCGGAGGTGACCTCGCAGGGCGTCGATCTCGACTTCCTCTGGTACACGCCCGCCGCAGGGCTCACGCTGCAGGGCGGCCTCACCTATGCGGAGACGGAGTACGGTGACTTCGACGCCGCGGCGATCGGCGCATCGGGGCGGCTGCCGGGCAGCACGTTGTCGTTCGCACCGAAATGGACGGCGGGCGTGGCCGCGACCTACGAACATCCGCTCAACGCGAGCCTCAAGTGGCGCCTGAATGTCGGCACCAAGTACCTCTCGGAGTACAACACGGGCTCGGACCTGAACCCCCTCAAGATGCAGGACGCCTACGCGCTGGTCGACGCGCGCATCGGCATCGGGTCGCAGAGCGACTCCTGGGCGGTGGAACTCTGGGGCAAGAACGTCACGAACGAGGACTACGTCCAGGTCGTGTTCGACGCGCCGCTGCAGAGCGGATCACTCGGCGCGTTCCTCGGCGATCCGCGGCTTTATGGGGCGACGTTCCGGCTGAATTTCTAGCCGCGGGGAGCGGCCCTGCACTGCCCGCCTGTGGGGGGTTGGCTACCAGGCCTTGCCGGTCTTGACGCGCGGGACGTAGCGATCGCGCAATGCCGTCTGGCGCGAGCGCATCGGGACGGCGTGGCCGTCGATCCAGACCTGTTCGGCGACGCTCGTCACTTCGAGGGGGTCGCCGCTCCAGAGCACGAGGTCGGCGATCTGGCCCTTCTCGATGCGGCCGCGTTGCCCGCCGAGGCCGAAGATTCCGGCCGGACTCGAGGTGATCGCGGCGAGGGCCGCGTCCCAAGGCAGGCCGTGCGCCACCGCGTTGCCTGCGAGCTGGCGGTTCTTGCGCACCTGGAAGCTGTCCGGGAAGGAGAACGCGATGCGCACGCCCGCCTCGTTCAGAATTCTGGCGTTGTCGAAGCGCGCGCCGAGCCGGTCGAAGTCGGCGGGCAGGCTCTCGAGCGGATTGAGGATCACCGGAACGTCCGCGGCGGCGAGCTCCTTCGCGACGACCCAGGCTTCCGCGCCGCCCGCGATCACCGGCTTCATGCCGCGTTCCTTCGCATAGCGCACGACCCGGCGGATGTCGGACGCACGCTCGACGAAGAACACGACCCGCCCGCCCGCGAGATACGACTTGAGTGCCGCGCGACCTTCCGGCAGGAGGAGCTCCGCTGGCCCCGTCGGGCGCGGCTCGCGTACTTCGCGGATCGCCTGGTCGAACAGCATGTACTGCGCCGCGCGGCTGCCGCCGGAGGCGTCGTGCGCGGCGCTGCCCCAGTTCACGAAGAGTGACACGCTGTCCGGCAGCGCCGCGTCGAAGCGCCCGTCGAGCGTGACCGCTGAACCCTGCCCCACGACCAGGCTGTCCGCCGCAAGCGGCGAGAGCACGCCCCAGGTCACGCCCTCGATGCGCGCGACGGGCAGCAGGATGGAGCGCGCATTGAACGCGGTCGTCACATCGAACTCGGGCCGCCACATGTGCTGCCAGGCGGGTGCGCGGAGTTTCAGCCCGGCGTCGTATGTGGATTCTTCCAGGTTCACTTCCTCGAGGCCGATCTGGGTCAGGCCACCGAAGAGGCCCGGCGTTACCGGGCGGCCCTTCGCTTCGATGATCGTCATGCCGGCCGGCGCGTCGAGGCCGCTGCCGACCGCGGCAATGCGCCCGCTCCGGACGAGGATGTCCGCATGCTCGAGGGTGCCGGCCTCGCCCGCGGTGTGCACGCGCGCGTCCCGCAACAGGAAATCCTGCGCGGCCGCCGTCGAGATGGCGAGCATCGATGCGAGGCACGCGCCGGCGATATGCGGTGCTTTCATTGCAGGAAGTCCGAACGGGGCCGGGCCGCGGGGTGCGCGCGGTCGTAGAGCAGCGCGCCGTCGACGAACACGAGGTCGGCGAGTGCGTATACGCTGAACGGCGTACCGTTCCAGACGACGACGTCGGCCATCTTGCCGGGCTCGAGCGTACCGGTCTCGCTGAGGATGCCGAGCGCCTTCGCGGCATTCGCGGTGATCCAGCGGATCGCGCGCTCGGGCGGGATGTCGAAGCCGGCGAGCCGGCCCCGTGTCATCGCTTTGGCCGCTTCCTGGTTCAGGCGCTGGATGCCTTCCTCGGAGTCGGAATGCACGATCGCGCAGCTTCCCTCGGGATGATCGACCAGCGCGATGTTCTCCTGGATGCCGTCGTAGGCCTCCATCTTGAACCCCCACCAGTCGGCCCAGAGCGCCCCGCAAACGCCCTCGGCCGCCAGCCGATCGGCGATCTTGTAGGCCTCGACGCCGTGATGGAACGCCGCGACCCGGAAGCCGAACTCTTTCGCGACGTCGAGCATGGTCGCCATCTCATCGGCGCGGTAGCAGTGGTTGTGCACGAGGATGTTCCCGCGCATCACCTCGGCGAGCGTCTCGAGCTCGAGGTTGCGCTTCGGCGGCCTGGGCGCGATCTCGTCCTTGTCGCCACCCTTTCTGTCCTTCTCGTACTTCGCGAGCTTGGCGTCGTACTCCAGCCATTGCTCCATGTAGTCCTG
>CAUJHX010000251.1 GCA_963204795.1 Pseudomonadota bacterium
CGCTGCAACTCCCGGTGCTCTCCCCGGTATTCGGCCGAGAGCCCCCCTGCGCCGAGGGCGAGCCCATCGCGTTCTGCCAGAATGGCCTGTGCGACGCTGTTGGAGCGCAGCAGTGCTCCGGCTCCATCGAGTATGACCGAACCCACCAGCATGCTGCTCATGACGTTCGCGTAGAGCTTCATCTCCGTCTCCATCTGCCCGAGGCGGGTGTGAAGATTGAGAGCGCCCTTGAAGTGCGGGATGAGCGCGTCGACGAGAGCCTTGTCGCTCGCGGAGAAATCGTGCGCCTCCGGTGGGCGCGTGAAGCGCAGGCGAAATTCCCGACCATCCTCCCCGTGAATGTCGGCTCCCAGGACGTAGCGCACATGCCGGGGTGCGACGTACTGCCGGAAGAATTCTCCCTTGACGTATTGCTCCGGATCGACGATCTCGTCGAGCGTCACTGCCCGATCCGGCGGCAGCCCGATGAAAGGATCGAGAGAAAGGATCGGGAACGGTGTGTAGATGTAATGGTAGAGCTGCGCATCCTGATCGCCGTCGCGCATGATGAGCGCCATCGCGTTGGTCCCGGGCGGGCGCAGGATGAGCACGGCTTCATTGGCTTGCAGCCAGCCGCGCAGTTGCAACATGGCGCTGCTGCAGGGGATCGTCTCGAGCGGTCCCTGGTAGACGAGCTCCAGCAGTTCGCAGAAGCGCTCGAGAGGCATATGCCGGGCGGCAAGCAACGGCGACAGGCGCCCGGCTTTCGCTTGCCCGGCAAATTGCACCCCGTGCTCCAGATTCCGTGCTGTTGCCATCCTGTCACCGCCGGTTGGCGCGGTACTGTCCCGCAGCGGTCCGATTGTCCACGTTTTGCCACGCCGCGGGAAACCGGCTTGCGGGCACACGGGGGCGGCAACCGTGCGTCTTGTCAAAGCGTGCCGCGCATTCTTCATCGATGCAGACCCGAAAGCACTTCGTGCTCGAAGAGTCGCAGATGCTGCCAGGCAAGCTCGGGCGGGATTCCTCCCACCATCGGATGCAACATGGCGAAGGCCGCGGGGCCTGCCGCACGCAGCTCCGCGAGATACTCCTGCGGCGTCAGCACGCGGTAAACGCCCGACTGGCGCAGCGCTTCGACATCTTCGACCTGAGGATGAAGGACGTCGCCGGCGCGGGTGGCTTCCCAGGCTCCGTAAGCCTTGGCCTCGTGAAGAAAGTACGGGGCCAGCTCATCCCAGCCCCTGCGCGGATCAAGGGATAACATCGTGACGGCCGCGGTCGCGCGCCGCGCCGGACCCGGATCGGGTTTCCCGAGTTTCACGCACTCGTCCCGATAAAACTCCCAGAGTGTCGGTAAACCGGGCGCGAAGCCATCACCGATGCGCGCCGCGCGCCGGGCAGCCGCTTCGGTGCTGCCACCGAGTGTGAGCGGCGGACCACCAGGCCGATACGGCGTTGGCCGGATGCGCACGGTGCGGCCCCGAAATTCGAAAGGCTCGCCGGTCCACGCCGCCCGGAGCGTCGCCACCACTTCGTTCATCCGTGCCGGGCGCTCGGACATCGGCACGCCGAACATTGCAAATTCCTGCGGCACATAACCGGCCACGAGGTTCACATCGATGCGTCCCTTCCCGATCAGGTCGAGAATCGCCAGGTCCTCCGCGAGGCGCAGCGGATCGTAGAAGGATGCGTTCAGGAACAAGCGGACAGTGGCCGCACGCGTCCTGGCCGCCACCGCGGCGCCGAGCGTCAGCGGGCTCGGCAGGTAACCGTCTTCCGATCCATGGTGCTCGACGAGCACGATCAGGCGTGCCCCCAGTTGGTCCGCCCAGCCGGCCATCCCGAGTGCAGCCTCGACCCGTTCCGCCATCGAGGCCCCGCTGAATGCAGGGTTGCGCAGGTCGAAGCGGATTCCAAATGCTGCCACGCGATCTCCTGAATCAGTCGAGGCTGGTGCCCGGCGTCGTTATGGGCATGTCGCACAGCCGGCGTGAGCGGAACTTCCAGACGCCGTCTTCCTTGACGTAGTCGTCCCGATAGCAGCCCACATGCGAAGCCTGCAGGCCTCCCCCTGCCATCCGGAACTCGATATAGACGAAGCCTTCGGCCCGGTCGCTCCCCCGCATCTCGAAGTAATGGCCGTGAATGAGCGGCCAGGGCTCCGTACCCGGCACCTCGAGGACCGCATCTTTTGCATACAGGCTGACCATGCCTTCCACATCCCTGGCACGGACGAAGTGGGCATGGGCGATCGGCAGCTGGCGGATGGCCTCGCGATCGAGCATCCCGGCCACCTGCTGCCTCAACCTCGACAGCTCCTTCCCGACACGGCGCGGCTGCAGCCGCGGGCGCGCGGCATCAGGATCGGCGGATACGACCGTGAACAGCCGACGATTTTTCTCCATTTCTTGCTCCCCGCTCGACCAGGTCCCGGGTCGTGGGCTGATGTCAGCCGGCTGTCCCCGCGATCAAAGCCTAGGAAGCGCCCCCCACCTGCTACATCGTCTGACCAGACTAAGCGGACGAATTGACGCCGGGCACGGAGTCGGGCCACCCTTGTGTCCGCCGGTGCAATGGTGCAGCCCGACGAGGAGTCATGCTCATGAGCAGCCAGAACCCCACACACGATGCCGCCGTCCACGCATTGAGGGAAGGCATGGCTCTGCTTGGCGCGCACGATGGCGAGCGGGCCCTGCAATCGTTTCAGGCGGCGGCAGACCGGTTCCGGACCCTGGGCCACCGGGCCGGCGAAGCGGATGCGCTCGCGATGGCGGGCAGCATCTTCGCGCAGACGAGCCGCAATGAAGAAGCCCTGCTGGCCTTCACCGAGGCGGTTCAGCTCCGTGATGATGAAACGCAATCAGTTGCCCGCGCCGGCGCCCTGGGCAATCGCGGACTGGTGCTGGCCCGTCTCGGGCGGCATGAAGAGGCCATTGCGTGCTTCGAGGAGGCACGGACCCGCTTTCAGCAGGCTGATGAGCGGCTCCGCTGCGCCGAGCAATGGGCGAACATCGGTACCGTCCACCGCGACATGAACCAGCCGCAGAGTGCACTCGAAAGCTACAAGCAGGCGCTGGCCATCTACCGGGAGCTGGGGCACGAGGAGCGCATGGGTGATCAGCTCACGAACATTGCCTATGCGCTCGTGTGCCTGGAGAGAGCGGCCGAGGCCTTGCCCTGGTACCGCGAAGCGCTGGCGCATTACATCGAGGCGAAGAGTGAGGCGCGAATCGACAAGACCGTGGAGAACATCAACAAGCTCGTTGCTGCGCTGAGTCGCAGGCCCGATACGCCCGGCAGTTATTGCTGCGGCTGACCATGAAGGGGCTCGAGCTGGCGGAGGAGTATTTCCGATCCTGCTGGATGCCCCTCGCTGCAGAGCGATTCCATTCAGTCTGCGCGCGCGCGGCTGCGGGCCTCGCGGGACCCGGCTCCGAGTGTTTCGGTTTCGATGACATGCTTTCGCGCGACCACGACTGGGGGCCGGGCTTCTGCCTGTGGCTGACGGACGAGGACCACCGCGAACTCGGCGCGGCCCTGCAGCAAGCCTATGACGACCTGCCTTCGCCCTTTCGGGGGTTTCCGCCGCGGCGCGCGAGCCCCGGCGAGGAGTGGCGGGTCGGTGTGATGCGCACGAGCGCTTTCTTCATGCGCTTCACCGGACTGGCGCGTCCACCCGCCACCCTGCACGAGTGGCTCAGGATCCCCGAGCACTCCCTCGCCGCGTGCACGAACGGCAAGGTCTTCAGTGATCCACTCGGGGAATTCACCCGCTGGAGGGAAGCCCTGCAGGCGCACTACCCGCCGGATGTCCGGCTCCGGAAGATCGCTGCGCTCTGCATCACCCTGGCGCAGACCGGACAGTACAACTTCACCCGTTTGATGAAGCGGGGTGAACGGTTCGCGGCGGAATATTCCGTGATGAAGTTCTGCGTGGATGCGATCGCCCTCGTCTTCCTGCTCAACCGGCGCTATGCGCCCTTCTACAAATGGATGCACCGCGCCGTCCGCGACCTGCCGATCCTTGGCGCCTCGCTCCATGAACAGGTCGCCTGCCTCGTGAAATCCGCCGGCACCGATGAGAGAGCGGGACTGATGGAGCGGATCGCCGGGCAACTGATCGGGGAGCTGCAGCGTCAGTCGCTGACGGATTCGTCGAGCAGCTTCCTCATGGATCACGCGCCGTCGGTCCAGTCCCGCATCACCGACCCGCAACTCCGGCAGCAGCTGTCAGCCGCGTAGCCGCTCGCCATTGCCACCCGCCTTGCTGCAATCAGGGGAGATCCCGTCATGAATCGAAGGAAGGACCTCACAGACGACGTGGTTGCACGCGAATGGGAGATGTTTGCCCGTGTGTCGAACCCCGGCGGCAAGGCCTCCTGCCAGCAGAGCCCGGGGACCTTCACGATCATGCGCGCTGCGCAGCTGGCGAGCTGGTCGGATGCGCTGCTCGAGAGCTATCTGGCCGACCTGAAGAACGCGGCGCTCGCCGGTCGCAACCTGCTGTCGGAGAAGTACGGTCACATGATGCAGTCGACTGCGCCGGATGAATACGCACGCATCGCGAGCCGGCTCCCGGCGATCGCGCCGCGTGCGCTCGATCTGATCGCGCGGATCGTCCCGATCATCCTTGACTGGGAAACGGCACTCGCCGGGCGATACCCCAACCTCATGGCGAAAGGCCGGCCCATCCACAGCACCAAGGATCGACCGCAGGTGACATCGCTCGAAACCTACCTGAAGGGCGAGTTGGCCACGTACTCGATCGCAACGCTCGAACTGTACCTGGCCCACGTCGAGCAGCAGTGTACCGAGGGCGTCAATGGCTC
>CAUJHX010000252.1 GCA_963204795.1 Pseudomonadota bacterium
AACTGATGCTGCACCTGAACGTTATCCTGGGTGAATGCATCGATGTAGTTCATGAAGGTGTGGCTGTCGAGATCCCGATAACCGCTGATCGACTTGATCGTCAGGCCATCGAGCTCCCAGGCAAGCGTGAGGTTGTGCCCCCCTACCTCGGTCTTGCTCGGGAACAGCCCGAGCACGGAGTTGACGCTCTCCTGGCGGCCCGGCACCGCCGTCGGGCCGGCGATGACCTGGTAAAAGTGATTGCCAAAGATCATCTCGGAGTTGTCAAAGCCATAGTCGATGGTGATCTGCTCCGTGGGCTCGAAGCGCACGGCGACTTTCACCGCCTCCTTATTCCGGTCTTCGTAGAAGTTGACCTGATCGGGCAGTGCGGTGTTGCGGTTGTCCACCCAACCCTCATTCTCTGTACGCATGTAGGAGGCGCGCACAAAGAGTTTATCCGTTACGGGCACATTGACCTTCAGGCGGCCCGAGCGCAGATCCCAGCTTCCGGCCGTGAGCTGTGCCCCGAAGGACAGGTTGTCATCAGGCTTGCGGGTGATGAAGTTGATCGCGCCAGCTGTCGTATTGCGACCCCACAGCGTGCCCTGCGGGCCACGCAGCAGCTCCACGCGCTCCAGATCGGCAATGTCGGCGGCGAGGCCCATGCTGCGGCCGACTGGTACGCCGTCGATGTAGATCCCCGTGGCCATGCTCGCGGTGGTCTGCGCGTTGAGGTTGCCCATGGCACGGATGAAGAGATTGGGCGCAGCCCGGGTGCCGGCAAAGGGCGCGAGATTCACCGAAGGCGCCTTGTTGAGCAGGTCCATCACATTGCTCACCCGCTGCACTTCGAGCTCATGCGCCGTAAACGCGGTAATTGCGATAGGCGTCTCCTGCAGCGACTCTTCGCGCTTCTGGGCGGTCACGATGACTTCTTCCAGCCCGGGCGAAGCGTCCGCCGTCGGCGGGGGTTCGCCAGGCGATGCATCGCGTTCCGGCGGGGCCGACGTCGACTGGGCACTTGCCGGTGCCGGCTGCGTCGCGGGCGTGGAGTCAGATTCGGCGCTCGCCTGTCCCGAGTCGCGCACGATGAGCGCCCCCGTGGAGTCCTGGATGACCTCGAGCCTCGTGCCGGCGAGCAGCGCGCGCGCCGCCGCCTCGGGCGAGAGCGTGGCATCGACGGGAGCGGATTGCACGCCACGCACGGCCTGGGGAGAGAACAGCACGTTCACTCCCGTCTGATGGGCAAGTTCCGTCAACGCCGATGCGGCAGGTTTGGCCGCAATGTTGATGGCCACCAGCGGCTGCTGCGCCAACGCCTGGCTGCCGGTCAGCAGCGCCAAAGCAGCGCCGAGGCCAAGCAATTCCTTGCGAGCAGTCAAGCGGGCACGCCTCATGTTCGATCCTTTGTCTCTCGCGCCACGACGGCGCACCCTGTATGACGTTCGAGGCGTCAGTTTTCCTCAGCAGCTCGGAGCAGAATTTGCGTCGGCGTAAACTCGACACGTGCAGGCATGAGGATCGAAATGGAACGGGCGAAGGCCTCTGGATCCCCGGTGCTGTACACGCCACTGATGCGCCGGGAAGCCAGCGCTTCGTCGGCAATGACGATGGGCCGACGCGTATACCTGTTCATCTCTGCCACCGCAGACGCGAGAGGTTGATCGTCAAACACTTCGCGACCGTTCTGCCAGGCCGTGACTTCGGCCAGATCCGGATGGTCCTGCACAATGGTACCGACGGGCCTGAAAGTGATCCGGGCGCCGGGTGAGGCCAACCGGGCGATCGGCTGCGCCGTGACTGAGGCTCCCTGCACTTCAATGCGACCCTCGAGCAGTACGACCGAGACGCGATCACCCTGTCTCGAGACATCAAACGCCGTGCCCACCGCAATGACCTGCCGGTCTCCGGCACGCACGAGGAACGGTCGCAGCGCATCGGTCGCGACTTCGAAGTGGGCGCGCCCCTGCAGCAGTTCGACCGAGCGGCGCTCCTCGCCCAGCGTGACACGGATGCGCGTCTGCGTATCGAGAATGACGTGCGAGCCATCGCTGAGGGCAATGCGCCGTTGCTCGCCGGCCCCGGTCGCGTAGGAGTCGGTCGATACTCCATGCAGAATGCCGAGACCCATTGCTGCGATCAGGGCAAGGACAGCCGTTGCACCGATGGCGAGTGCCCGCCGGCGGACGGGGCGCATCGCGGCCGGGCGCGCGTCACGAACCAGCGCTTGCGCCCCGGAGGCTTCCCAGGCGGATGTCACTCGCTCGAAGGCCTGCGCGTGACGTGCATCTTCCGCCAGCCAGGCACGAAAGCCTGCGTCATCAGCGCGCCTGCGCTCCTCGGAGCGCAGGCGCGCAAGCCAGGCCGCTGCCTCGGCCTTGATGCGATGACCAGTGGGATCTGTCTCGACCCTGCGCACCTCAGCCTTCCTCCACGCATTCGGCCAGCGACAACGCGGCCTTGGCGACATGTTTCTCGACTGCACTCACCGTAATGCCGAACCGGGCCGCAATTTCGCGATACTTCAGGCCTTCAATGCGGTGCATGAGAAAGATCTCGCGGGTTCGCGACCCCAATCGCCCCAGAGC